>CALISK010000332.1 GCA_938041625.1 uncultured Tenacibaculum sp.
ACTTAAGTAGTCAATAAATGATTTAATCGCTATTAAAGCTACTACAAAAGCAATGACATTACCTATAAGTAGTAAATTTATTTGTTCAGAACTTAATTCGAAACCTGCTTTGTAATAATCATACAATTTCTTTGCTGTAGCACCTAGCATTGTTGGTATTGCTAAAAAGAAAGAAAATTCTGCTGCTGTTTTTCTATTAACTCCTTGTGTCATACCTCCTACAATACTTGCTCCACTTCGTGAAGTACCAGGAATCATTGCTAAACATTGGAAAAAACCAATTTTTAAGGCTGTTAAATAACTAATTTCGGTATGAGCATTTGGATTATTAGTATCGATTTCTTCATTTTTTTGAAACCATTTATCAACTTTTAATAATACAAATCCTCCTAAAATAAGGGTTATTGCTACAGTTACAGGGCTTTCTAACAAACTATCTATAAAATCATTCAACAACAATCCTAAAAATACTGCTGGTAAAAAGGCTACAAACAATTTTAAATAAAAATCAAAGCTTTGAAAAAAACGTTTCCAATACAAAACAAGTACTGATAAGATTGCTCCTAATTGAATAATGATTGTGAATAGTTTTGTGAAATCATCTGACGCAATCTTCATAAATGAAGATGCTATGATCATATGTCCTGTGGAAGATACTGGTAAATACTCCGTGATTCCTTCAATTACTGCTAAAATAATAGCCTGTATAATGTCCATTCCTATTTTTTAGGATTAACTAAAATTGCATAAATTTCGATACCTAAACCTATAATAACAAGTGTAGGAGCTAAACGAATTCTTCTCCAACTATAAATCTCTGGGTTGAAAACATTAGGATCATCACTACCTCCTCCTGACATTAAGATAAAACCAAGTGCTATTACTGCTATACCAATTAGCATTATTTGATAATTTTTTTTACCAAATAAAAATTCTGGTTGATTTGAATCCTTATCTTTCTTCATAATTCTAATTAATAGTATAAGTCGTTTGTTTGTAAATTTAAGAATCGTTGTGTAGCAAAATAAGTACTTAACCAAGTAATTGTAAAAGATGCTACAATTATTATTGATCCCAAATATATTAAAGATAAATAGTCTTTTAGTAACTCTAAAGAAGGTATATTTTTATCTACGTAATAAATAACAACAACGATACCTATTAAAGCTACAAATGCTCCTACAAAACCTAATTTAATACTTTGCCAAATAAATGGTTTTCTAATAAAGCTTTTGGTAGCACCTACCATCTGCATCGTTTTTATATTAAACCTTTTTGCATAAATAGATAATCTAATAGAACTATTAATTAAGATTACAGATATTAATACAAAGAAACCAGATATTACTAGTAACCAAAAACTAATTTTTTGTATATTTTTTGTTAATTGCTCCACTAAAGGCTTGTCATAAGACACGTCAGCTATAAGAGTATTTTTACTGAACCTCTTCTGAAGTTCAAGCATTTTTTCTGGTGTTACGTAATCTGCTTTTAAATGCAAATCGAGACCATTTTTAAGCGGATTTGTTCCTAAAAACTCTAAAAAATCTTCTCCTAAATCTTCACTATATGTTTTCGCTGCTTCTTCTTTAGATATAAAATAGAGTTCTCTTGTAAAACTTTCTTTAGATAATGCTTCTCTAAAAGGTTCTATTTGTTTTTTTGTTACTTCATCTTTAAAAAATAAAGACATTACAACTTCTTGTTTAAAATGATTTGCAACTTTGGTTGATTTTAACAAAATCAATCCTAGCATTCCAATCATAAACAACACTAGTGCTATACTAATAACAACAGAGGCATACGATGATCGTAAACGACGTTTTTGAAAAGAATCAAAAGAATTGGTCATTAGTTTAATTTTATGCGCAATTTACAAATAATTGCTATACGTTTAAAAGTCATTCTACTTTTTAAGTAAGTTTTATTAAACGTAACCATAGCACGATTGTTATAAGTTGATGAAATTATTTATCTCTACTCTCTACAATCCGTTCTATTAACTTTAACTTATCAGTAATAAGCAATACTAAATAAGAAACAAATGTTATAAAAAAAAGTATTGTTATTAGCTTTAAATACATCTTAACCGTCCACTCTAAAGCAACTTTTATTCTTTGTAGTGTTCCTATTTTAATTTCTTTTCCTTCTAATAAAGAAAATTTGACTGTGCAAAATTCATTTTCATTATCAAAATCACCTAAACTAACCCCTAAATCTTGTAATTGTTTTTCTATTTCAAGAATTCTATTTTCTAACTCTACATATTCCTTTATTTTACCTCCTTTTGATTTTAATTCTATAAGAGATGTTCTTATCTTATTGAGCGATTTTTGTTTTGCATTTAATTCTTTGTATTCGTTTGTCTTGTCTTTTTTAGTTATTTGCTTTGCTTCAACCTTTCCTATTTTTACAAGCTGTATGTATAAAGAATCAAAATTTTGTGGAGGAACCCCTATTAGTAAATTTAATTTTCGGTATCCTTTATTTCCACTTTTTTGTTCAAACTGAATAAGTGCGTTAAGGTTATTGATTTTTTTTCTAACTAATTTTTCTTCAAATTCAAATTTTGAAGATTTTGTTTTTATCTCTGCAACTTTCTCATATTTCTGATCAACTTTTATTGTTGTTTGGCTATGTACAGTTGATTTTGACTTATAGGATTTTGAAGCATAATTTCTTTTCACTTTAGAAATACTTTCAAAAAACAATGCTTCATTAGAAGTATTATTAAAATTCTTGGTATATCCATAAACAAATCTAAACAAGAATAGTAGTAAAAAGGCAAGAATAAACCAAACTATTTTTTTCTTTAAATTTTTCTTCATTTTCAAATGTTTTTCAGATCAATCTATTGATTTTTTTTTATAAAACTTCTTCCTTTACAAGAGCTCCTTCAAGGTTATAATGGTGTTTAATTTTTGTGTTTTTGGATGACAATAATACCACATACCCTCTTTTAGATACCCCTCCTTTATTAGGAGATAGTATTTCTATACTATTTAACTCAATATCTTTACTATTATTTTCAAACGTATAACTTAGAGACTCTTCTACTAAGAATCCCATTTTAAGAATATTTATCTCATCTTGCAGTGAATAAAGATAATTTTTAATATCTCCTTTTCCCAGTTCTAAAATTACTTCTGTAATTTTATTCCATTCTCCGTTTTTATAATTCCAACCACTCATTTTATAGCTATAAGGGTTGTCTGTTACTAATAAGTTTACTTCTAATTTTTCATTTTCATCAATTTTAACTATAAAATCAGTAAAGTAGGAGTCTTTTCCAAATTTTATTAATAGATCACTTTCTAATTTACTAAACCCCTCTATAGAACTTTCATAAGTATTATCTTCACAAGACAAAAAAAGAAAGGAAAATAAAATAAAAAAAGAAAAGAAAAATACTCTCATTGTAAACTCATCTTTATAACACCCTAATTATTATACTGGATATTAGCAATGTAAAAGTAAGTTCTAACTTATAGTTAATTGTAGCTAAATATATATTCGCGTTCTTTCCTTAAATATTCGATGTATTCTATTTTTTATTAATTGAATAATCTATTTACAAATTCTTCTCTTTTTCTAGTTGAAACAGGAATTTTATTTCCCGACTTTAAAAAAATATAACCTGTTTTATCAAATTTATCAATAAACCTAAGATTAACGACATAAGATTGATGCGTTCTAACAAACAACTCATCAGGTAGTTGTTCTTCAAATTCTTTAATTGGCTTAGAAGCTATATAAGATTTTTTATTATCTAAGTAAAAGGTTGTATACCCTTTATCTGATTGACAATACATTAACATATCGAAACGAATTACTTGATATCCTTCTTGTAACCTTAATACAATATGTTCTTTTTTATTTTCTGTTAATTGTTGTTTTACAATTTTAAGATGTTCTTGTCTATTATCACTAACATCTTTTACTTTATCTATTGCTTTTTCTAATTCTTCAATATCTACTGGTTTCAAAATATAATCCAGAGCACCATTTTTAATAGCTTTTAAGGCATATTGATCATAAGCTGTTATAAATATAACCTGAAAAGAAAGATCTTCTACTTGTTCTAAAAAATCGAAGGCAATACCATCTTTCAAATTAATATCTAAAAATATTAAATCTGGTTTACATGCTTTTGTAACAGTTACTGCCTCTTTTACACTCTCACACTCCCCAACAATATCTATGTTTTTATCTAAGGATTGAATCATAGATATTAATCCTTTTCTTATATATAATTCGTCTTCAACAATTAAAGCTTTAATCATAATTATTCAGTTTTATATGGTAAATTGATCTTAATAGATGTTCCTTCGATATTATTAACACTTCTATCATTAATAATTATATCTGAAGACATATTCAGTTTTTTAGAAAATACTTTTAATACTTCTTTTGTTTTTTTTATCTCTTCTGTTAGCTCTTCTGCAAAGTTTTCTTTTTTCTTAAAATTATCTTTAATAATACAACTTAGCTTTTGACTGTCAAAAGTAAATACTACTTCTATTTTTATTCCTTCTTTTTTCTGATATTTATATTGCCTAATAATATACTCTAAATAAGGCTGAATTAGCATAGAAGGAATTAAAGGGTTTACAAACTCTAATTCGGAGTCTGTATTTATTTCAAAGGAAAAATTTGAATTATTTTCAAGTTCTTGAACCTGCAAATAATATTTTAAACTGCTTACTTCTTCTGTTAATGGTATTAAAGATTTTCTAGAAATCTCTAGAACAGATCGTAATAATTTAGAAAACCTAGATATAAAAACTACTGTTTTAGTATTTTTAGTTTCTATCATATTTTGCATTACTGCTAGTGATCCTGATATATTATTTGGATTTAATTTAATTCCTCCTAATTTCTGATTGATTAATATTTTCTTGTACGAAGACTGAATGTTTCTGTACTTAAAAAAGAAAACTAAAACCATTAAAACAAAAACAAAGGAAAGTAAGGCTAAAGTTCCTTTTAATATTTTTCTTTTTGTTTGTGTTAATTCGTTACCTATATATATTACTCTCTTTACTAATGTGCTTTCTTTTTTATTTGCGACATCTATTGATAGTATTTTCTCTTCAAATCTCTTTTTCAATAAACTTTCGTTAACTTTAAATATACTATCTAAAAACTTAAAAGCCATTTTTTTATTCCCTTGTACCCTATAAAAATCCAAATAATTTGAAAAAATCGTTTTTTTACTAGACTTCGTACTCCTTTCATTTAAGGAAACATACGCAGAATCTAAATAGGCTTTAACCTTACTATACTCTTTTTTTCTTAAATATATACTTGCTATGTTATTGTAATTTACATTTAAACCAGCACTGGAAGGAACTTCTTTTTTACTAATTTCTAAGGACTCTTTTATTAAATCAATTGCTTCATCATACTTCTTTAAATCCATTAAAATAATCCCAAAATTATTTTTGAACAACGATAATTCTCTATATTTTTTTTGTGTAATTTTTTTATACGTTGCATATGCTTTCTCTAATTGACCATCATACCTGTAAAACAGGCCACACTTAAAACAGAGTCTCATAAAAATTGAAGAATCTCTTTTTTTAAAAAAAGGAGTTATGGAATCACAAAAACGAATACCTTTAGACATTTGACCAAGATCTATCATATGTTCTGCTTTTAAGTTTAAAGCTTCTAATAGGTTAATTGTATCTTTTCTTTGCAAAGCTTTACTAATCATTTCTTCTGTTAAAACAGCTCCTGTTACAAAACTATTTACCCTTCCGTACGATCTTGATAATAAGATATATTCATCAAAAGAAAGACTGTCTTTCATTTGTTTTTTAGATAATTTTTCTATTATTCTGTTATAGGATTTCTTTTTAAATAAAGTATCTAAATTTTCTTTAACGTAAAGCGTATCTATTTTAGAATTCTCTTCAAATGTTTTTTCAGGATCTTTTTGTCCTGCTGCATAAAAATGAATCATAAAACTAAATATGATGCAAAAAGTAATTCGATATGCCGTATTATTTTCTTTCATTTTCTTTCATTTTTTCTATCTGATAAGGTAACTGTAACTTAACCTCTGTTCCTTTTTCTCCTTTCAATTTTAGATCCTCTATAGTTACTGCAAAGTCTCCTTTCATTTTTTTTGACAAAATAGAAAAACGATCTTTTACTATACTCGTTGCTAATGATGTTTTATTTTTTATCTCTTTCTTTTTTCCATGAGATAAACCTGTACCGTTATCTGTTATAACACAATGTAATTTATTTTTATCTAATTTAAAATTAATTGTAATCCTAGGATTTTCTACATTGTCTTTAAACCCATGAATTATTGAGTTCTCAACAAAAGGCTGCAATATCATAGGAGGTATTAAAAGTTTTTCTTTAAACGTTTTTTCCATTACCAATTCTATGTTTTTTTTTGCGCTTAAATTTTGTAAATCTACATAGTCTTTTAAAACTATTATTTCTTCTTCAATTTTAATAAAACTCTGAGAAATATCTTTGGTAATGAACTGCAATATATTAGTGAATTTAGACACATAAGAAGAAGCTTTTTCATGTTCATTATTAAGTACCATTCCTTGTAAAATAGAAAGTGCATTAAAAATAAAATGTGGTGTCATTTGAGAGGATAACAATTCTTGCTCGTTCAATATTTGTTCATACTTTAATTTTGTATTCTTATATCTTATATACAAAATCCATGAAGTCATTACAATTATTAAACTTATTAACACAACAAACAATACTAATCTTTTTTCGTTTCTTATCTTAATTTCTGTATTAATAACAGTTACTTTTTTATTTAAAATATTTTTTCTGTTATTTATAGTCGATAATTTTTTCGCTCTTTTATCTGTATTAGCACTATAAACAAACTTATTAAAATCTTCAATGCGATCTATAACAGCCTCTGCAAGATCTAAATTATTTTGCAACGTATAATAATTGTAATAACTTATGTATAGCTTCTTTCTTTCGTTTACATCTATATCTCTTAATTTTTTTTTAGCTAAGGAATTTTTATGTGCTGAATCTAAATATATTTTTGCTTCTTTCCATTCTTTTTTTTCTATCAAAACTCTTGCTATATTATGTAAACTTTCACCAATAAACCCCTCCTCTTTAGATTTATAACTCATGTCTATCCCTTTTTTAAAATAAGTTAAAGCTTCATCATATCTTTGTGTGCTTGCTAAAATAAAAGCATAATTACTAACATATGTAATTGATTCTTTTATTTTATTTTTAGTGATTTTATCATATGTTTTATATGCTTTTATATGTTCTTTATTTCTATCAAATAAAATTCCACATTTTAAACATAATTCTTGTAAGTAAGGCATTTCTTTTTCTTCCATCTCTACTATTTTGTTTTCACAAAACAAAACACCTTCTTTAAACTTATTTAACTCTACTAAGCTTTCTGCTTTTAGATTGTATGCAATTGACAAACTGTTTAAGTCTTTTAATTCTACTAAACTTGGTATTGCTTTATTTAAAAGAAGTAAGCTTTCGAACTGTCTGTTTAGCTTGCTATATGATTTAACAATAAAAAAAAGTTCTTTAGTAGTAAAAGTGTTATTGTAAGTTTCTTTCGCTACAATCTCTTCATATCTCTCTTTCTCAAATAATTCTTCTATTTCTAATGACTGACTTGCTAAAAAATTACAATACAAGAAACAAAAGAAGAGTATGTATTTAATATTTTTATTCATAAAATTTAATTCAAAGTAATGTGTTCATCATTTTACTTAACCGTTGCAAACTAATATTTTATTCTTAAAAAAGAATAGGTTTAAGAATCAGAATTCTTTTAAACACTTTATTTCACAAGTTAACTTTTAACACTTTTATTTTTCTAAAAAAAAGAAAACATATCTATTTATAAATTACATTTTTTGTAATTGCTGAGAATCGCGTATTTAAAATTAAATATACAGTAGGAAAGAATACTCGATTTTCATAGAATAATTAAAATCTATTTAAATTTTAATCTAAATAAGATTTCACTTCATTTAAACTAAAAAATCTTCTAAAACATTTGCAATTTTTCTATTATCAGAAAGTTGTGGGATTTTATTTTGCCCTCCAAATTTCCCTATGGATTTCATATATTCATGAAAGCCTCCTTTTTTCACTTTTCTAATCACCAATGATCGCAATATTTTACCTTCAATCAAATCTTGATAATAGATATTTTGATTTTGCATAGAGGTATTCATTTTAGCAGCCATTTCGTCTAAATCATCAGGCTCATTTTCAAATTCAATAAACCATTCATGATATGGTAATCCACTTTCTGGATTTACTTGTGGTGCTACTGTAAATTCACTTACATTTACATTCGTTCCTACAATAGCATCGTTTAATGCTTTTTCTACTTCTTTACCTATTACATGTTCGCCAAAAGCAGAAATAAAATGCTTTATACGACCTGTTACTTTTATTCTATAAGGCTTTAAAGAAGTAAATTCAACAGTATCTCCAATATTGTACCCCCAAAGACCCGCTGTTGTATTTAAGATAATTACATAGTTAACTCCTAATTGAACATCTTTAAGAGAAATTCGAGTTGGGTTTTCTTGAAAAAATTCAGTAGTAGGAATAAACTCATAAAAAATACCTGAATCTAATTGTAATAACATTCCTTTTTCTTTCTGAGAATCTTGAAAAGCAATAAATCCTTCAGATGCTGGGTACAATTCTATATAATCTATTTTTTTTCCTATTAAAGCTTCAAACTTGTTTTTATAAGGTTCAAAATTTACACCTCCATAAATAAAGAAATTAAAATTTGGGAAAAGCTCAGAAATAGTTTTCCCTGTCTTATCTATTAGTTTTTCAAAGTACATTTGTACCCATGACGGAATTCCACTAATTACCGACATATCTTCAGATAGCGTTTCTTCAACTACTTTATCAACTTTTGTATCCCAATCTTCAATACAATTTGTTTCCCAACTTGGTAATCTGTTTTTCAACAAATAATTAGGTACATAATGCGCGACAATTCCGCTTAATCTTCCTAATTTAATTCCATTCTTATTATCTAAAACTGGGCTTCCTTGTAAGAAAATCATTTTCCCGTTTACAAAAGAAGCATCTTTTGTTTCATTAATATAAAATAGCAATGCGTTACGAGCAGATTTAATATGCGTAGGCATTGATTCTTTAGTTATTGGAATGTACTTTGCTCCAGAAGTAGTTCCTGATGTTTTTGCAAAATAAATTGGTTTTCCTTTCCACAGTATATTTTCTTCCCCAGCTACCATTCTATCTACATAAGGCCTTAATCCTTCGTAATCATTTACAGCCACTCGTTTTTTAAAATCTTCGTATGAATTTATAGATATAAAATCATGATCTTTTCCAAAAGCTGTTTTACAACCTTCTGTTATTAAATATTGAAAAACCTTCTCTTGCGTTTGGTGTGGTTTATTAGCCCATTTTTGAACTTTTTTTACTGCTTTTTTTGCAAAAGGAATGGCTAAAAAAGATTTTAAAGACATTTGATGATTTTTTTAATTACGATTTTTTAATTACGATTTTTGTTCGTAGTTTACTTAATCTATCTTGTTCTAATTGATAACTGAAACTAATTACTGAAAGTCAATATAATTGGTTGGATTAATAGGATATCCATTATTCCACAATTCAAAATGTAAATGAGGCCCTGTTGTTAATTCACCTGTTGATCCTACACTTGCTATAGCTTCTCCTGATTTTACAAAATCTCCTTGTTGCTTTAGTAATTCACCATTATGTTTATAAACAGAAACATAATCATTCGTATGCTGAATCGTAATTATATATCCTGTTTCAGCGGTCCAACCAGAAAGAATTACTGTTCCATCTGCTATAGATTTTACAGGGGTTCCTGTTTTTGCGACAATATCAATAGCAAAATGTTTATTTGCCGAATTAAAAGACTGCGATATATTTCCTGTTACTGGAGCAAATAATACAATCTTCGCTTTATTTGTTTCTCCTGCTGATAATGCAAATCGATCTTTATTTTCAATTTGCTCTCTAAACTCTAAATCTTGTGGTGTAGGTGATAATTTTTTATAATCTATTGTAGAAGCTTTATTTACTTCTCTTTTAATAGAATCAATAGCTTCTGGTTTAATTTCTCCTGTTAACACAGGTCTAATCGCCTTTGTAAATTTTTCTAATACAGCTAATCTTGTTTTTAAAGAATCTGTTTCATAGGTTAATCTCGTTGCGCTCTTTTTTAAAGCAGTAGAAGAATATCCTGGTATATATTCTTTTAACGAAGTAAATGCAATTAAAAAAGTTGTAAGAGTTATTAATAAAACCGAAAAGATTCCACTAAAAACAAATACATTTAATCTAGATAGTTTTAATGAAAATCGTTCTTGAAAAGTATCTTCATTTAAAACTACCAATCGATACTTATCTGTAAGTTTTTGTTTTAACTTACTTGGTTTTTTTTTATTTTTTGCCACTTATACTAGGTTTGATGTTCAAATATACAACGAAAAAATAGGAAGACTATTTTTTATAGAAATTCATCTCGTCAATATATTCCCAAACTTCTTTAGATAATAAAGGGCGCATATTTTTTTCTTCTTTTATTCCATTACGAATCATCGTTGAAGAAATTTCAACAATAGGCGCTGTAACTTTATGAATTTTAATGTGATTATCAAATTGTGTTTCTACTACACCTTCAGAAATTCTAGGATACACATATACATTATGATGTTCTAAAATAGTTTCATAATTTTTCCATTTATGCAAACTTTTCAAGTTATCCTCCCCCATAATTAAGTTAAACTTATAAGAAGGATATTTATCTGAAATATAAGCCAGTGTGTATACTGTATAATTAGGTTGTGGTAAATTAAACTCTATATCTGAAGGCTTAATTTTTTCATAAGTTTCAGTTGCCTTATATACCATTTCTAAACGATGGTGATTATCTAATAACGAACTTTTTTTCTTAAAAGGATTATGGGGCGTTACTACCATCCAAATTTCATCTAAATCTGAATTCTCTACCATGTGATTGGCTATAATTAAATGCCCCGCATGAATAGGATTAAAAGTTCCAAAATATAAACCTATGTTTTTCATTGTTTTGAAGTAAGAAAATAAATTTAAACTTACTAACTCTCTATAAAATCTGCTACTAATTCTTCTGCTTCTTTTAACGCAACCTCTAATTCATAATTTTTAATAATCTTATCAAATTGTGGTGCGGTTGCTAATTCTACAGAAGCCTTTGCAATACGCATGTTAATTTTGTCTTCACTTTCTGTTTTACGTTTTTTCAAACGTCTTTTAAGTTCATCAACACTTGGAGGTTTTACAAATACTGCTAATGTTTCTTTTGGGAATTTCTTTTTAATACGTAACCCTCCAGATACATCAATATCAAATATCACATGTTTTCCTAAAGACCAAATACGTTCTACCTCTGTTTTAAGCGTACCATAAAAATTATCTGTATACACCTCTTCCCATTCTAGAAACTCATCCTTTTTAATCTTTTGAATAAATTCATCTTTAGAAATAAAATAATAATCGACACCATCTTTTTCTTCTCCTCTTGCTTCTCTAGAAGCTACAGAAATAGAAAACTCCAAATTCAATTTCTCTTGATTTAATAAATGACGAACAATTGTTGTCTTTCCTGACCCCGAAGGTGCAGAAAACACAAAAAGTTTTCCTTTAAAGTTCTTCGTCATTTTATAATACGTTTAATATTTGTTCTTTAATCTTTTCCAACTCGTCTTTCATTTGAATTACGACTTTCTGAAGTGGTGCAAAGTTTGCTTTAGAACCAGTTGTATTAATCTCTCTACCTATTTCTTGAACTATAAACCCTAATTTTTTTCCATTAGATACATTACTCGCTAACTCTTGTAAGAAATAATCTAAATGATTTGCTAAACGAACTTTTTCTTCATTAATGTCTAATTTTTCTAGATAATAAATTAGTTCTTGTTCGAAACGATTTTCATCAACCTCAACTTTTAATTCATCTAATGCTTTTCCTAAACGTTGCTTTACATTTTCAATTCGTTCGCCATCCATTTCTTTTACTTCCTCTAAACAACTTTTAATATTTGTTATTCGTTGTTTAAAATCTTCTTCTAAAGAAGCTGCTTCATCAGTTCTGTACTGTAAAATTTCCTTTAAAGCAACCTCAATATGCTTTTCTATTTCATTCCACTCATTATCATCTAACTCTTCACGTTCCGTTTTTAAAGCATCTGGCATTTTAACCGCCATATGCAATAGTTCTATATCACTAGAACTTTCTGTATCAACAACTCCTCGTAATTGATTCATATAATTGGTAACAACTCCTTTATTTATTTTTGTAGAAGTTTCATCTGCTGTCATTTCAACATAAATAGAAAAATCAACCTTACCTCTTATTAATGAAGAAGCTAGTTTTTTTCTCATTGCTAGTTCTTTTACTTTATAATAAGAAGGAATACGAGTATTTAAGTCTAAATTTTTACTATTTAAAGACTTTATTTCTATTGTTACTTTCTTGGTTGGTAATTGTAATACGGATTTACCGTATCCTGTCATAGATTGAATCATAACTCTCTATTTTAATGGAAGCAAAGATACATTATTTGGGTATACTCTTATTAGGCTGTTTTGAAACCAAATACACTCCTAAGAATATTAAAACAGTAGCTATAATTTTCACTGTATTTAAACTATCGCTCCCTACTAACAATGCATATAAACTAGCAACTACAGGTTGTAAATAAATAAAAACGCTAACTGTAGTTGGTTTTAATTTAGATAAAGCAAATAAATTAAATAAATACGTAATACAAGATGCAAAAATAATTACAAACCCAATTCTAAGATAGCCTCCTGTAGAAATTTCTTGCCATTGTACTTCTAATAGTTCTGTAAACCCAAAAGGCAACACAAAAATAAATCCAAATAAATACAACCATCTTATAAAGGTTACTGGTTTATATTTTGCTACTACTTTTTTCACAATTACTAAATACATTCCATAAGATGCTGCATTTATAAAAACTAGAAAATTACCTAGCATCATGTTTTTAGCATCTCCTCCAGAAGTGCTTCCATAAACTATTAAAATAACAGCCCCTATAAGTCCTATTATAACTCCAGAAACTTTTAATAATGTTAATCTTTCTTTAATTAAAATACTAGAAAATATAAGTACTAAAATAGGAGAAGTAACCATCATTACCGAAGCACTAATAGGCGTTGTATAATTTAACCCTTTAAAAAAAGTTAGCATATTTAATGCGATTCCAAAAAAAGCAGATAGCGCAATCGTTTTATAATCTCCTTTTTCAATTTTGTCATTTTTAATAAACAAGCTTGCAAACCAAAATAATAACATCGCCGAAAAAACTCGAAGTAATATAAAACCAAAAGGTTTAATGTAATGTGGCATTACCTCTTTAGCAACTGTAAAAGTTACTCCATATATTAAGGTAACTATCGACACAGCACAAAGTGCTATTACTCTTGTATTCATTTATAAAGAATTTTAAAATAAAACAACAAAGTTCGTACAATTTTTCTATTCAGAAACGGCTTTGTTTAAATATTAACTACTCCTCTTTTTTAAGCATAAATTTAGGTTATAAAAGTTCTTTTTTGTCAACCTAATGTTACAGAATGAATTAAAAAAGCACAATCAAATATATCTTAACTTATTACGGAAATAAATTACTTGAAATTTAAATTACGATATAATAATACTTTTGTTTTTGTAAAATAATTCATCAAAATGAAAAAAATCACTTATATCTTAATTCTGTCTCTTATTATTGCATGCGGGAAAAAGAAAGATTTCACAAAAAATGCAGCGTCTATAAAAGATTTAAAACAAGAATTAATAAATAAATTTGGTAAAGAAGCTTTCTATACAGAACTAGCTGTAATTAACAACGAAAATGGGATTACAGTAAAAGCAAATACTACAAAAGATCCCTCTTCTTTAAAAATGGAATCTTGGAATTATTTTAATGGAGCGTGGAATCAAACTGCTAAAATTACATTAGAATTAAGTGGTGACTCTAAAGCAGCAGATTATATGTACAAATTAAATAGAGAAATTGTAAATTTTGATTTGTTAGGAAAACTAGTAGAACAATCAAAAAACAAAGTGATTGAAGAAAAGAAAATTAAAGAAGTATTTATAAATTCAATATTCATTAATGCTCCTAATGATGGAGATTTTAATAACATGGAGTATTATTTAACTGTAATATCTGAATCGGATGGGGCTAGCTTTAATTTTTGGTATAAAATGGATGGAACTCTTAGAAAATTTGATTAAAAACAGAGAGAAATTTTTATTAAAATGAATATAACAAAACACATACATAATATTATAACATGTTTACTTCTCTTTTGTTTTCATATAGGAATTTCTCAACATAATAGATTCAAAATCAAAGACAGCACTTACAGTAAAAAACTAATTCTTAAAACTTTAGACACTCTAGAAATACTTAACTATTATCCTAACAAGGAAAATTTAGGTAAACACTCGCATTATTTTATTGTAAACTCAAAATCAGTATTTGTAAAAAACATACAACAAGTATATGTTCATGATGATCTTAAAAATCATGATGTTTTTGAAATTCTTACTAAAGACGGACCTAAATACTATAATTTTAACTTAGAAGAAATAAACTCTTTTAAAGAAACTGATATTTTAGGATGTGGAAATGTGTATAAAGAAAGTGTTACTCTTAATTACAATAAAAAAAACAATCGTTATTTCATAGAAATACGTACTGGTAATTTTGGGTCTTTTCAAAAAGAATACTTTTTAACATTGAAAAACATACCTAAAAAAACTATAAAAGTCAATTTTTTAAACAATAGAAAATACGCATCTAAAAGTATTAATAACAAACATAAACCTTATATAAATTTACTTAAAATACAAGTTGGTAATAAAACTGGAATTTACTCTTACAATAAAGAAAAGGCATGGTACCCAAAGAAAAAAAAGGTTAAACAAAAATATTTAGTTACTACTAAAGGTGATACACTTTGGACTCCTGTTCCGCCTGTTATTTCATTTATTAAAAAAGGTTTTGTAACATTAAAAGAAGTATTACCTCCTGTTTTTGATTCTATTAAACAAAGTTCATTTGATGGAAGAGTATATTTATTTAGAAATAATAAAATAGGAATTTTCCCTCATCATAAAGACGCAGAATATACTAAACTTCAAAAATACTCTAAATCATTCTATAAAGTTTTTAGAGGAAAAGATGAAAAATGGTTAAATATTAAGAACTTTACAGAGTATTAAATCTAGATTCAATATACATTATTCTTTAATTTTAATCCTAATATAAACTTAACCAAAGCGAATATAGTTTTAAACAAAAAACAGTAGTACTTCTGTTTTACTTTTACAATGTATAATCATATTAAAACTATTAAAAATGGATCACATTAATAATTCAGAAGAAAACACAGAAGAAATAAAATTTGAAATTATAGAAAAGGTTCCTAAGGATAAATTACAAATACCTTTAGATTTGTATGGAGAATCTGCTGCAATGGAAACGTATGTTAGAATTCCTTTTTTGTTGATTGGTGTTCTTTTTTTAATTCATAATATTTTTTTAGCTGGTAGATCATTTGATTACGAAACTTATGAAAATATAAAGAACATCGAAATTTCAATTGTAGGAATTATTGTTTTAGCTGTTTTTATTATAGCAGGAATTGCAATGAGTAAAAATTCAACAGTGAAAAAAGAATTGAAAGAAATAGCTAAAAGATATAACATAAAAACAGAAGTTGTACAAGAAGAGTTTAGTGCTTTAGCTGTTCATATGTATGGTGGTAGGGGTGTTGTGTTAAAGAAATAATAGCCTTAAACACTTAAGTTAAAAGTGTGAATACTAACAATAATTAACTTTCTGTTTGTTATTTTTAAAAACAAAACATAGCTTTTATTATTTTTGCTGAGATGAAATTTCCAGAAAAACTAAAGCAAAAACTTACTAACAGAGAACTTTCTAATTCTTTACGAAGTTTAAAAACATCTTTGAATGGTATTGATTTCTATTCAAACGATTACTTGGGTTTTGCTAAATCAACAACTATTTTTAATGAAACACATCAATATTTAAATAGTCATAAAATTAAAATTAACGGAGCAACAGGTTCTCGATTAATTTCTGGAAACCATACCCTTTATGAAGAAACAGAATCATTTATTGCTAATTTTCATGCAGTTGAAAAAGCTTTAATTTTTAACTCTGGTTACGATGCTAATCTTGGTTTCTTTTCTTGTGTTCCCCAACGTGGAGATATTATTATTTACGACGAATTAAGTCATGCATCTATTAGAGATGGTATTCAACTTTCAAATGCCAAATCGTATAAATTTAAACACAATGATACTACTCATTTAGAAAAAGTAATTAAAAATCATATTGAACAAATTTCAATATCAAATAACGAAATTTACCTTATTACAGAATCTGTATTTTCTATGGATGGGGATTCTCCTGATTTAGAAAAAATCATTTCAATTGCAAAAAAGTATAAAATTCGTATAATTATTGACGAAGCGCATTCTTTAGGCATTTTTGGAAATAAAGGTTGTGGACTTTCACAATTATTAAATATAGAAAACGATGTTTTTGCTCGTATTGTAACTTTCGGAAAAGGCTTAGGTTGCCATGGCGCTGCAATCTTAGGAAGCAAAGAACTATACCAATATTTAGTGAATTTTTCTAGAAGTTTTATTTATACTACTGGTTTATCTCCACATTCAATTGCTACTATACAAGTTGCTTATAAACATTTATCAAACGATATTCTTCATACACTTCATAAAAACATTGATCATTTCTTAACTGAAATCAAACGATTAAATATTGATCATTTATTTATTAAAAGTAGTTCTTCAATTCATTGCTGTGTTATTTCTGGGAATAAAAAAACAATTCAAATAGCGAAACAACTACAAGAAAAAGGCTTTAACATAAAACCTATTTTATCTCCTACTGTTACTAAGGGAAAAGAAAGACTCCGTTTTTGTTTGCATAGTTACAATTCTACTAAAGAAATTACTGCTGTTTTAGAACAGTTAGCTACTTTTGTTTAAAATACATCCTAGATGAAAGATGATTTTACAATTTTAGCCATTTTTGAATATTCAACAGAAGCCCATTTAGTAAAAGCT
>CALISK010000333.1 GCA_938041625.1 uncultured Tenacibaculum sp.
TATAATTGGGAACTACAAGGACTAAATATGAAAGATGTAAATTTTTCTGAATTTGAAGGTAAAGTTGTTTTTCTTAATTTCTGGGCTACTTGGTGTCCGCCTTGTGTAGCTGAATTACCTTATATTCAAGAGTTTTATAAAGCGTATAAAGATAAAGTGGTGTTTATATCTATAACTAATGAAAATTGGCCTGAAGTAGCAGCCTTTTTTAAAAAGAGAGGATATGATTTTCCAGTATATCAATCCAATCGAAATTATTTACAAGATTTACCAACAGTAACTTCAATACCAAGAACTTTTTTAATAGATAAGCAAGGATATATTCGTGTAGATAAATCAGGGTCTGCAGATTGGAATAGTGCTAGTTTTCGAAATGAAGTAGATGAATTATTGAAATAATTACAGCCTCTTCTTTCAATTAAAAGTTAGTGGGTATACCATTTTTTGTTGTTAGTTATTTCATGCTATTCCAAAAGGAACAATGGGTTTAAACTTATTGTTAATGAGATAGTATAAAATTATACTTTAAAAAAGTATTTATACATTCTTTCTAATAAAATCAATGACTTTATTATTTATACGATTAGTAAGTGCCTTCATTTCAGATTTAAAACATTTTATTTAAAAATCTAATAAATACTAAAAGAAAGCACAAATAGATTAAAGGGGATCAAATATATAACAGCCTTTTATTTAGAATAGTAAGCAGATTATGTTTGTACAACAAAACATATCTATTAAGATTTTAAAAAAATAAAAAATGAGGTTTTTTGCTTTTGTTGTAACTACTCTATTAACTATGTCTTCAGTTTTTTCTCAATCAGACATTCGATTTGAAGATAAGAACATAAATGCGGCAGTTAGAAAAATCATCCGTAATAAAACAGGGAAAATAACTTTAGAAGAGCTTAAGAAAGTAAAAGTACTTAGGTTAAGTTCTAAACAAATCACAAACTTTAAAGGTTTAAAGCATTTAGTAAATTTAAGAGAGATAAGTTTACGCGGTGCAACTATAAAAAGTTTTAAAGGACTTAAAGATTTGAAGAGTTTAGAAAAACTAAATGTAATAAATACTAAAATTAAAGACCTAAGTAAAATTGCTAAGTTAACAAGCTTAAAAGAGTTGTATATAAATGATAATGGTTTAGAAAATATTGGGATTTTAAAAAACCTAGTAAACTTAAAAAAATTAGGAATAGCAGAAAATAACATTTCAGATATTTCTGTATTAGAGAATTTTAAAAAATTAGAACTTCTTGCAATACAATATAATCCGATAAAAGATATAAGTGTTTTAAGTAAGTTAAAAGAATTATACAATCTTAGAATTAGTAAAACAGAAGTAACAGATATAACTCCTATATCAAAACTTACTAAGTTAAAAAGTTTGTCAATGTCATCACTTCCAATACAAAATATTGATGCGCTTTCTGGTTTAGTAAACTTAGAAAAGTTGTGGATGTATAGTAATAAAAAGATCACCAATATATCAGCTATTTTACCATTAGTGAATTTAAAAGAATTGGGAATTCAATTTTGTAAAATTCGTAGTATTGAGCCTTTAAGGAATATGGTAGGACTTAAAAAATTAGACATGAATGGGAATAATATTTCTGATATATCAGGCTTAAAAAACTTGATTAATTTAGAAAGATTAACGATGAGTAAAAACGGAATTTCAAATATAAACCCTATAGGAGATTTAATAAAATTGGAGCATTTAAATGCTTCGAGTAATCATATTTCAGATATAAAAGTATTGTTAAAACTAAGTCATAATTTATCTAGTGCATATCTATATAAAAACCCTATAAAGAAAGACGAAACGTTTGAAAAGGTGTCTAGTTTAATAGAAATTAAAATATAAAAAATATAAAAATGAAGAAACTATTAATCAGTTTTATTGTAATGAGTATTGGTTTTAATAACTCTTTTGCTCAAACAAGTGTTAAATTTAAAGATGCAAATTTAGAAAAGCATATATTAAAAGAACTAAGTAAACCTAACGGAGCTAAAATAACTAAAGAAGATTTAGCAGGTATAACAGAATTAGAAATTAAAAAAGGAGCTATTTCTTCTTTAGACGGGATACAGTTTTTAGTAAATCTAAAAAACCTTCGCTTGTATAATTTAAAAATAACAGATATTTCTAAATTATCAAGCCTAACGAAGTTAACTAGTTTAAAACTAGATAAGAATAATATTAGCGATATATCAGCATTAAAAAAATTAGTTAATTTGAGAAAATTAAAACTAGCTAATAACAAAATAAAAGACATTTCACCTTTAGCTGGATTGGTTAAAATATATAGATTAAATCTTTATAATAATGAAATCAATTCTATAGCGTCATTAATAGGAATGAATAAATTGAGTTATTTGAATTTAGGTAAAACGAAAAACATTGTAGATATAAGTCCAATAAGCAACCACATAAAAATGAACACGTTGTTTTTATCTGGAAATAAGATAAAAGACATTACACCCATAGCTAATTTCTCTTCCTTAAAATATCTCGGATTAGAGGATAATAATATTAGCGATGTATCGCCATTAAAAAAATTAATAAAATTGCAAGCGATAGATATTTCTAAAAACAATGTTTCAGATATTTCTATGCTAAATAATCATATAAATTTAGTTAATTTTAATGCCAATGAGAATCAACTATCAAAGGTTTCTTCTTTACAAAAATTACCTAAGTTAAAATATTTATACTTATCAAATAATAAGATTTCTGATGTAAGTCAATTAGAAAAATTAAAAGAAATTGAAGATTTAGAATTAAATCATAATCAAATAAAAGATATCGCTCCAATATCTAAAATGATAACAGTAAAAAAATTAAAGCTGTCATTTAATAAAATTAGTAAACTTAGTTTTTCTTCTAATCTTGTAAAATTAGGAGTACTAGAGTTAGATGGAAATCAAATTAAAAATGTGAGTCCAATCGCAAAATTAAAAGGATTGTATTTTTTAACCATAAAATCTAACCAGGTAACAGATTATAAGAAACTTTCTGAATTGCCTAAAATAGGATACATAAATTTAGAAAACAATAAAGTTACAAATAAGAAACAAAACGCAAGCTTTCGTAAAAAATGTAAAATAAAATTAAAGGGAAATCCATTACGATAAAATAGGTTTTCAATGTAGTATTTGTTTGAAAAGATACAAACTCTCTTTAAAAAAGAGAGTTTGTTGTTTCTATATATTTCTATTAAAAAAAGTGTTTTAAAATGTAAATAAATGAAAAAAACATATTGTTTATTGTTTTGCTTAATAATATGTAATGTATTACAAGCGCAACCAGGAGATATTCATGGAAAAAGAATAGAGGAGGCATGGAGACATTTGAAAGTGATTAATGATAGTATAAGTAAATTTCCTAATGAAATTTCATTATACGAAACGAAACAAGAGTTGTGTTCAATTGTGGGAGATTATGATGTAGCAAATGAAACCATCAACTTTTTACTAAGTAAAGATTTTAAAAATGCTAAGTATATATTAATAAAGGCTAATTTGTTACTCAATGGTAATCCTTTTAACAGAGAAGAGTCAGATTTAGATCTTTCTTTATTTTATTTCAAGAAATATTTTCCATTAGAGAAAAGAGATTTTTACAGAGATTCTGAAATAGAGAAAGTGATTAATCATTTAGTTTATAAAAAGAAATATAAAAGAGCTTTGCGTTTTATAGAGTATGGTATGCGTGAATTTTATAAAGGTAAAACAGTAAAATCGATAAAAAATATAATCAAGAAAAAAATAGAAGTATATAATGCTTTACAAAAACATGAAGAAGCCGAAATTTTAATAGAAAAACTATATGGTATAAATAGTACGCATGCAATAAACCATAACTTAACGTATATAAAAGATTATAGAAAGGTAGAAACGAAAATTAAAGATTGGTTAAAAACATATTTAAAAGATGATGTTTATACTTTTGAATATAAAAGAAGTCAGCGTTGGAGCCGTTATATCAAATATTTGAGTTATGTAAACTATAAACTAGGAAATAAAGAAGAAGCATTAAGGTTATTATTTGAGTTAACTTCTTTTTATTATGATAACGAAACATATCGTGTTGATGCAAGTCAACTTTATTGGGAATTATTTATAGGTTTAGATAAAGAGTTTAAAAATGATTATCGACTTCATTTTATAAATAGTTATATATTCAATGAAGAAGAACGTGAAATAACAGATATGAAACATAATAAAGGTTTAAAATTTAAACCAAGTTTTATTAATGAAATACCATTTATATCATGGAATAATTTAGAACTAGAGATTCAAAAAATAGCATTAAAAGAATTAGAAAAAGCAGAAGAACTTTCAGGGAAAAAATATGATGTTTTAAAGAGTAGAATTTTTTATGAAATGAAAGGGTATGAAAAATCATTATTGTTTGCAAATAAAGCAATAGAAAAGAAAGAAAATAAATGCAATGCTTATTATCAGAAATATATACTCTTTGAATACAAAATGGAAGATGAGTTAAATGCAGAAAAATTTAATAAAAAAGTAAAAGAAACATGTTCTAAAAAAGTTTTTAAAATTAAGTTAAGATAATAGTTATATACTCTAAGTTAAAAATGTTTTTTATAATGTTAGTTGAAGTGATATTGGATAAAAATATATATTTATAACTTGTAATATCGTAGAATATGATAGTTATGGAATGTTTAAAAAAAAATAAAATAAGTAAGTTATTATTTCTTTTAGTGATCACTTTTTTCTGTTGTGGAAAAAAAGATGAATTATTTATTAAATATTCAAATTCACAAATAGAATATTGGGGCAGAATTGATACTTCTAAAGTAAAAGGAGCTGAATTATATTGGTCGGGAACTTCTATAAAATTAAATTTTAAAGGAACTTCAATTAAAGCATTATTAGAAGATGATAAAGGAGATAATTATTATAATGTAATTATAGATAATGATAGTTTATATAAAATTATAAGGCCAAATAAGAAGCAATATTACGAGTTAGCTTCAAATCTATCTAAAGGAAAACATTCTATAGAAATATTTAAAAGAACAGAATGGGATAGAGGTAAAACAACATTTCATGGTTTTTTAATAAAAGGAAACCCTAGGTTACTTACAAAACCAATAGTTAAAAAGAAGAGCATTGAATTTTATGGAAATTCAATAACGGCAGGTTATGCTGTAGAAGATTATTCAGGAAGAGATATGCCAGATAGTACTTATACTAATCATTATAAAAGTTATGCTGCTATTACTTCAAGGAATTATGATGCTCAATTTCAAACAATTTGTAAAAGCGGAATAGGTATTACAATAAGTTGGTTTCCTTTAATAATGCCACAAATATATGATAGGTTAAACCCTAATGAAACTAAAAGTAAATGGGATTTTTCTTTATACAAACCAGATCTTGTGGTAATAAATTTATTTCAAAATGATTCTTGGTTAATTAATAAACCAGAAAGAGAAGAGTTTAAAAATAATTTTGGAAAAGAAATTCCTTCAGATGAATTTTTTATAAATGCGTATCAAAAATTTGTAATAGGACTACGAAAGGAATACCCAAAAACTAAAATTATTTGTATGCTAGGAAGTATGGATGCAAGTATAAAAGAATCAAAATGGATTGATTATATTAAAAAAGCAGTATCTAATTTAAATGATAAAACTATTTACACTCATTTCGTACCTTATAAAGAAACTAATGGACATCCATCAGAGAAAGAACAAGAGGAAATAGCAAAAAGTTTAATTCAGTTTATTGATACTAATATCGATTGGTAGTCTATTTTAAATACTATCTAAAGAAAAATTTTCCTTACGATAGTTTAGCTTAAATTCTTTTGGAGACATGTTTTGTTTTTTCTTAAAAGCCCTATTAAAACTTGAAAGAGAATTAAAACCAGCAGCATAAGATATTTCATTTATAGACATATTGGTTTCAGTTAACAATCTAATAACAACCCCCAATCTGTAATCTTGAAGGTAACTACTAAAACTTTGATTGGTTCTTTTTTTGAAATAATGACTAAAAGCAGAATCAGACATACTTACCATTGAAGCCATCTGCGAAAGTTTTATATTTTGCTGATAATTATCTTTTATATAATTAATAATTTTTGAAATTCTTCTGCTTTCCCATTTTTGATTGTAATTAACACTATGCGGGCTACTTAAAACAGTTTTGTCTTTTGAAACAGATAAAATATGTAATATTTCTAAAAAAGTTAAAAAGGAACTAAAATTATTAACGTTCTGTATTGTTTCTATTTTGGAAATTATTAATTCTTTAGTAGGACTACCGAATGAGATACCTCTTTTAGAAAGTTCTAAAAGTTCTCTAATATCCTTAGATATTCCATAATTTAATAATTCAGAGTGTAAAAAACGTTCTTGAAACTGTATTGTAGTAACCTGTGTATTATTTATAATTTCATCAGGTTTCCATAAATGTTTTAATTCTGGACCTAATAATACCAAATCTATATTTTCACAATACTCAATAGAATCACCTACTGTTCTTTTTCCTTTAAAATTGATAATTAAATTTAATTCATATTCATTATGAAAATGCAAAGGATAATCAAAAGAAGCATTTTCATGTTTTAAAAGAATAAATGGTTCACTTGATTTTATAGGTGTAATCTCTTTGATAGATTTCATTAAAAGAATTAAATTTTTTATTAGGAATAACTTAACACAATAGTAACCAAATATAGATAAAAAATAATTTAGATACTTCGCAAAAAGCTAAAGGAAAAGATGCATAATCTTTTAAAAAAGACTAAAAAAACAACAATAATTCAAAAAACGCGTAGTATTTGACATGAGATAACTATTGTGGTTTATTATTCTTGTCTAATTTTGAGGCTATATTAATTTTAATTTTTATTTAATGAATAAAAAGAAAATATGGTTATTAGCTACTACGTTAATTCTTTTTTGTTTGAGTAATGTAACAGGACAAAAAAAAATAACAGGGGTAGTTCTTGATGAATATCTAGAACCATTACCGGGGGCATCTATTTTAGAAGTAGAAACAAATAATGGTGTTGAAACAGATTTAGATGGAAGATTTGAAATTACTTTATTGAATACTAATACTAATACTAGTATAAAGGTAAGTTTTATAGGATATCTTAAAAAAATAGTTGAGATAAATAAGGAAACAGAATACAATATAATTTTAACAGAAGATGTTAGTCAATTAGATGAAGTAGTGATAATTGGTTATCAAACAGTAAAGAAAAGTGATGTAACAGGAGCTGTTAGTAAAATAAATACAGAAGAACTTTCTGAAATACCTTCAAATTCGGTAGAAGAATTACTTGTTGGGCGTGTATCTGGATTAGTTATTGGGAATCCTTCAGATGATCCTGGAGCAGGATTAAATGTAAGGATTAGAGGTGCAAGTTCATTTACAGCAACAACACCATTGATAGTTGTAGACGGCTTTCCTTTAGGAAATGCTGGTAATCTTAAACAAATTAATCCCGCTGATATTGTTTCTGTAGAAGTATTGAAAGATGCTTCTGCAGCTTCAATATATGGTTCTAGAGGTGCGAACGGAGTTATATTAGTAACAACAAGAAGAGGTAAAAAAGGGAAACCAACAGTACAATTTACAGCGACTACAAGTTTTAATACGTTTGCTTCTGAGTTTGATATTTATAAAAACCCAGTAAACTTAGCTGTATTAACAGATGAAGGTAGAGTAAATGCAGGAATAACACCAATATATGTTGGAGCTAATGATCCTAATGGAACTTATTTTCCTTCTATAACCGAAATTAGAAATGGATATGCTACTACCGATTATGTTGATTATGTGTTTAGAACACCAATTAACAATAACTATAATATAAGTGCATATGGAGGAACAGAGAAAACAAAATATAATTTTGGTTTAAACTACAATACACAAGACGGTGTTATTAGAGATAATGATTTAGAAAAAATAACAGTAAGTTTTGGTATAGATCAAGAATTATCAGAAAGACTTACTTTATCTACTAATTTAAACTATTCTAGAGGTAGTAGAAATGATAACAGCGAAGTGTCTTTTAATAGAAATATATTATTCCCATTATATAATGAGGATGGTAGTTTCTTTCAATCAACAATTAACGACTTTTTTAACCCAGCAGCGTTAACAGATTTAAGAGTAAATAAATCTAAAACAATAGATCTTATTTCTTCATCGATTTTACAATGGCAAATTTCTGATGCTTTAAAATTTAAAACACAGTTTAATTATAGCTTAGGTTCTTCAAATCAAGAAAGATATTTTCCAACAGTATATACTCAATTAGGAGCTGAAGGAAATGGGGTAGGGTTTGTAGATAATTTTCAAAATCAGAGAGTAGTTGCAGATGCTTATTTTACTTTTAAAAAGGTTTTTAATAAAGCACACGATATTTCTTTAGTGGCAGGATATTCAAGTGAATATTATGAGGTAAGAACATCTCAGCTAAGAGCACAAGATTTTGTGAATGGTGTTTTAGGAGCTGGAAATTTAAGTTTAGGAAACGAACAAAGGGTTGCTAACAATTTTGAAACTACAACGTTATCGTCTGTTTTATCTAGGCTAAACTATACTTATAAAGATAAATTACTATTAACCTTTACAGGTAGGTTAGATGGTTCGTCAAATTTTGGAAAAAATAATAGGTATGCATTTTTTCCATCTGGAGCTATAAGTTGGAAAATGCAAAAAGAAAAATTTATAGAAGAAGGATTAAGGTTTATTAATGAACTAAAACCAAGAGTAAGTTATGGATTGGTTGGTAACCAAGCTATAGGAACTTTTGAAACTTTAAATAGATTAGGACAAGGAAGATATTTTACAAATGGAGGTTTTATTACAACAATAGGACCAGGAATTATTTCTAATAACGGAATTTTTGTAGAGTCTCGTGGTTTGGGTAATCCAGATTTAAAATGGGAAACAACAAGTATCTTAAATGCGGGGTTAGATTTTTCAGCATTTACACGTAGATTAAATGTTGCTTTCGATTATTATATAAAAACAACAAGTGATTTATTAGTTGATAGTGCTTTGCCACCAACTTCAGGGTTCGATTTTTTAAGAATTAATGCAGGAGAAATTGAAAATAAAGGAATAGAATTAAGTGTTAATTATGATGTGTTTAAAGAAGAAAACTTCAATTTATCTACAGGAATAATATTTAATAGAAATAGAAATAAAGTATTGAGTTTAGGTCCGCCAGAAAGAACTTCAGTATTAGCTGATGAATTTGGAAATCAGTTTAGGTTTACAGGAACTAATTATAGAGAACAATTTAGGTCAAGAATAAACACTTTTGCTATAAACGAACCAATTAATGTTTTTTATGGAGCAAGAGTTATAGGGGTTGTGCAATCTGAAGCAGAAGGATTAGCTGCAGGCTTAACAGGAGCTGCTGCGCAACCAGGAGAGTTTTTATATGAAGATATTAATAAAGACGGAGAATTAGATCCATTTGGAAAAGATAGAACAATCATTGGTGATCCAAATCCAGACTTTTCAGCAAGTTTCACTTTAGATGCCTCATATAAAAACTGGGATTTTTCAGCATTATTTAATGGCTCATTTGGAGGAGATGTAGTAAATATTAGCAAGTTTGCTGTCAGTAATGGAGGGGGACAGGTAAGTAATTTACTACAAAGATGGACCCCAGATAATAGAACGGAAGCTTTTCCTTCATTAAGAGATAATAGAAATGTAGCATTTTCTGATTGGTGGATTGAAGACGGATCTTTCGTAAGGTTACAAAACGTAAGAATAGGATATAACTTTACAAGCAAACAGATTAAATATTTCGATAATGCTAAAATTTATTTTAGTGGAGATAATTTGTACAATTTCACTAATTACAAAGGAGTAGACCCAGAGGTAAGTTTACAAGGAGTAGATTTAAATAGAACTCCAAGGCTACGTAGATTTACTTTAGGATTAGAGTTTACATTTTAAAATAGAATTATGAAAAAAATATATATACTACTAATATCATTTGGGTTGGTTGTTTCGTGTACGTTAGATCAAGAACCGACTACTTTTTTAACAGATAGTAATTTTTATAGCACACCAGAAGAAACAAATTCTGCAGTTTTACATGCATACCAAACGATGACGTTTTTGGATTATTTAAGACCTTATATGAATATTCCAACAACAGCATCTGAAGAAACTTTTCCTAAAGAAGGAGAAGGATTAAATATTGATCAGTTCGATCAATTTAATGTAGATGATAGAAATCAAAATTTAGAGCAGTTTTTTAGATTAAGTTATATCGGTCTTAACAGAGCAAATACAGTAATAGAAAAAACAAGAGGAGCTGAGTTTAATATTAGTTTTAAAAATAAATTTTTAGGAGAGGCTTTGTTTTTAAAATCTTGGCATCATTTTATGTTAGTTCGTTTGTTTGGAGAAATTCCTATTCAAGAAAAAGCAATTGATCAATTATCTGAAGTATTTGGAGCTAAAAATGCATCTATAGAAGAAATATATACTGTAATAATTAGAGATTTAAAAGAAGCAATTTCTTTATTACAGATAGAAAGGAATGGAGGAAGAGCAGATAAAGTAGCAGCAGAAGCATTATTAACAAAGGCGTATTTAACAATGGCATCTTCAAAAAATTATTCAAGCCCAGGTTATGAATGGGTTTCAGATGCAAATACATATTATGATTTAGCAACAGCAACAGCATCTTCAGTAATTAATAACCAAGGAGAATATACATTTGATTCTGATTTATTACACATTTTTGATGTCTCTACTTCAGAAGCATTTAACGGACCAGAGCACATCTTTTTTATACCACAAGATAGAAATGGATTAGCAGAAGGTGAGTTTTCTAAATTATCAAAATTCTTTATTCCTGCAAATGCACCGGCAACATCTTATACAAAAGAAGGAGATAAACTGCATGGAGGTTTTGGAGTGTATGTATCTGAATTGTCTTTTATTAATTCGTATGATTTAAATGATAAAAGAAAAAATGATCTAATTGTTAGTGAACTTTTTGATGAAGCAGGAGCTCAAATTTGGGTTCCAACAGGAGGAGAATCACAACCTTTTACCAGAAAGTATTTAGATCCTAATTTTATAGGAGATAATACAAGTACACATCCATATTTACTTAGATATTCAGATGTTTTGTTAATGTATGCAGAAGCAGAAGGACCAACAGGAAACGGGTATAATGCAATTAATAAAATACGTACAAGAGCAGGGTTGTTAAATTTAGCTCCAGGGTTATCAATAGCAGATTTTAGAGAAAAAGTAATAGAAGAACGTTCTTTTGAATTGGCTTTTGAAGGTCATAGACTTTATGATTTAAGAAGAACAAATAAAATTGAAGCAGTTTTAAATGGAGTTTATGGAAAATCATTATCTACAGGATTTTACTTTTTCCCAATACCAGCTATAGAAGGAGAATTAAATAATTAATGTTTAACAAATAAATAAGTAATCATGAAAAATGTTTTTTTAAAGCTAAAAAAAGTATCATTAATTTCAGTGATATTGATTATTATTTCTTGTGAAAAAGACCCGTTTGATGGGATTGTAAGTAGTGATAGACAAATTTTGTCTTTTTCTTTACCACAACAAGTTGGGCCAGCAAATATTACTTCAATAAAAGAAAATGAGGGAGTTATTGATGTTTTTGTAATAATGAGTGGTTTAAATACCGCTAATTTAACTCCTCTACTCGAGATTTCTGAAAAAGCAGAGGTAAGTCCAAAAGCAGGTGAAGCTGTAGATTTTAGTCAAAATGGAAATTCTTTTGTGTATACTGTAATATCAGAATCTGGAGAAGAAAGAAACTGGACAGTGAACCTAAAACCATTTGTATCTGAAATAGATGGAGATTGGGAAATAAACAGTTTATTATTAGATTGGCAAATTGGAATTAGAGAAGACTGGGGTTGGGGTGTTTTTGGGGTTTATAATCCTGCAACAAGTTCATATGACCCTATGAATTATAAGCCAGAGGTTTTATCTAAAGACTTTCCGAATGCTTTATTAGAAGAAGATAATGAATTTAATATCACAACTACACTGGTAAATGAGAATGGGAATCCAGAAGGAACATTTGATTATACAGCTGGTAGTGATGGTGAATATGCTTCTTTTATACTTGCTGCAGACCATAATGGAAGCCCAAGAAACTATACAAATAGGTATAGGAAAATGCCTATAGGTAAAGGGGTATGGGAATACAATGTAGGAGGAAAAATATTAACGCTTTGGCAAGGAAATAAAAGTGGAAAACAGATTGATGCTAACGTAACAATAGATACAGCAGGAAATATAAGCCTTGCTTTTGATAATTGGGAAGATCAATTTACTTGGGATCATTGGGATGCAGAATCTCATATTCAAAACTCGTATACACTATACTACAATTTCAATTTAAAATAATTAATCGATGAATATGAAAGATATAATAAATGAAATTACTTCTAAGACGTTAATAAACTTAAGTTTTTTATTAATAACTCTTAGTATCACTTTGGTAAGTTGTACAGAGAAAAATCATGGAGATAAAAGAGATCAAACAGAAAATGAAATTGTTATTAAAACTTCAGAAGTTATTAATGAAAATTATATAGGAAATGGAGTACAATGGGATCCTTACCCACAAGCATATAAATATTGGGGACAACCAATTAGTGACCAAGATTGGAATAAATTATATAATCGTTTAGATTATATGAAGCCTAATTTAGTAAGAGTAGTATATGGATCTTATGATAAATATGCTTCGGGTGCTCCAGACGATTATGATCAAGATAAATTTATAGAAGGTCTATTAAAAATATTACAATATTGTCAAGACAACCAAATCTCTGTATTATTAGGAGATTGGGG
>CALISK010000334.1 GCA_938041625.1 uncultured Tenacibaculum sp.
GTTAAACCAAATTTTAATTTTTCATATTCAGTTTCATTTTCTTCTGCTTGAAAAGTACCAAAAATACGATCCCATATAATTAAAAACATTCCCATGTTTTTATCTAAATATTTTACATTAGAAGCATGATGCACTCTATGATGAGAAGGAGTAACAAAAATATATTCCCATACATTTAATAAGAAACCGACAACTCCTTTTTTAGTGTTTTTCTTTATAAAATTAGTATGACATAAAGTACCATAATTTTGATTCATTGCATAGGCAAACATAATATGTAAAGGAGCAATTCCTATTAAAATTAAAGGAATTAAGAACATGAAACGATAAAATGGTTGCAATACAGGCGAACGAAACCCTGTAGTTATATTGTAGTGTTCAGAATTATGATGCGTAACATGTACTGCCCAGAAAAATCTTGAATGATGATCTACATAATGATGAATGTAATATAAGAAATCTTGCCCTACAAATGCTATAAACCAATATAAGAAACCTGTATTTCCCCAATTTATTAATCGATAATCATAAAAGAAATCCATTACAATAAATGAAACTCCATACATTAAACCATCTAATAAAACATTTACTAAAGCGAAATATACATTTGTAGAAACATCTTTGAATTTATAATTTTCAGCTTTTCTTTTGTAGCTAAAATACATCTCTATACCAATTGCTAAAGCACAAATAGGAACAAACCACATGTAAGCATTTTGGTGAGTAAAAATATCCATATTAAAAATTTTAGATTAAAAAGATACTATTATATCTTAATTTAATAAGATACAAAGTTAAACTATCTATACTTAAAAGAATTTATTAAATATAGAATTTATTTATACGCTGATTACAGTCTTTTATCAATCCATTCTTTAAAACTATAAAAGTTTTGAGGAGCAACACCATGGCCTACAGGATACTCAGAATATTCATGAGCTAAAGATAACTTGGTAAGTATTTCTGGTGATTTTCTAGCCCAGCTTACAGGTATTACCTGATCTACAGATCCGTGAGAAACATAATAGTCTGTAGTAATGTCTTTTGAAATATTTGTAGGAAATAAATCTTCAAACATATAGCCACTTAGTGCAATTACATGTGCTACTTTATTAGGGTAATTTAAACTTAAAGCATAACTTAAAATAGCTCCTTGGCTAAAACCTAATAAGAATGTTTTATTAACTGAATATTTAGCTTTTATTTCATCAACAAAATCATGAACTATTTTTAAAGATGATTTAGCTTGTTCTAAATCAGAAAACTTTTCATTATTAGCATCAAAATTAATAGCATACCAAGCATATCCACCATGCCCCATTTCATAAGGAGCACGCGCACTTATGATTAATAATTCGTCAGGTAATTCTTCAGCAAAAGAAAATAAATCTTCTTCATTACTACCATAACCATGTAATAAAACTAATAAGTTAGGATTTTCAATAGCAGTTTTTGGTTCTCTTACTTTGTAAAATAAAGACATGTTCTTTTTATGAATTTAATAATCGTTGTTTTTGTTCTTGAAATTCTTCTTCTGTTAAAATGCCTTGGTCTCGTAAGTTTGATAATTTTAATAACTCATCAGACACAGAAGAAGTGTTAATTTGTTGATTTATTATTGGTTGCTCGTTATTATCTTGCCAAGCAAAACCATTTATATTTTGAATAATTTCTTTTTTATTATTCATCATAGTAGTTCTTAAAAAAGAAGTATTACCATCTGTTTTTTTTAGAACTAAATTTCCAAAACCAAGTATTACAGAAAAGAAATTACGTTCATAATATGCTTCAAAAAATAGACTATGCGGAATTGCTATATCTGTTCTTTTCCAAGGTAAAAAACCAGTAGTAAAATGAAGGTATTGATTGGTTAATTCCCATTTGGTTCTTAAATTGCTTAATATTAGGGTGATTGAATATAAAAGAATAGGAATACCTAATAGCCATAATTCAGAAGAAAAAACAGAAATACCTGCTAATGTTATTATAATAAGTACAATGTAAGAAGACCAATGTTTAGAAGATTCAGTAATAATTTCTTCACCGTTTGATGTTACTTTAGATACAGTTTCTTCCATATTTATAATTTTAAAATTATTTAATTAATGTTTGTTTTATCCACTAACTCCTTTTATAACCTAATATTGTCTTTTCTTTCTTACCATAAAAATGAAGGCATCTTTCCTAATAAAATTTTTAATATGATTTTTTCTTTATTTAAAAATTATGCATCTAAAACAAGTTGTTCATTAGCATACACTCCATAAGCCTTACCTTTTAACTCTTTGTCTATGAATATACTGTTCTTAGAAGTTGAATGTATGTTTTCTAATGAAAATGTATAGTTAGTATCCGGATTAAATAAGGTTAAGTCTGCATGTTCACCTACAGTAATACTAGTTTCTTTTTGACCAAAAATCTTCTTAGGGTTTGTACTTAAACATGCGATAATAGTCTCTAAATCGAATACAGTATGTAGCGTACCAAAAGCACTTTCTAAACCAATACTACCATCTTTAGCAATAGAAAATTCAACTTTTTTATGTTCAATATCAATAGGATTATGATCTGAAGTAATAATATCGATAGTCCCATCTTTAACTCCTATTATTAATGCGTTAATATCTTCTGAAGTTCTTAAAGGTGGGTTTACTTTTACTTTTGAGTTAAAACCATATAATTCTTCATCTGTTAAGAATAAATTATGAATAGCAACACTACAGGTAACTTGTAATCCTTTTTTCTTTGCTTCTTTTATAAGAAGTACAGATTTAGGAGTAGATATAGTAGGGATGTGTAATTTTCCGCCTGTATATTCTAATAAAAATAAATCTCGAGCAATTTGAATTTCTTCTGCTAAAGCAGGAATTCCTTTTAAACCTAATCTCGTTGCATTTACACCTTCATGAGCAACACCATCTCCTGCAATTTTATTGTTTTTAGGAAAGCTCATGATAAGTCCATCAAAATTTTGAGCATATAACAAAGCTACTTTAAGTAAATTGTCATTTTCTAAAGGTTTTTTATAATCGCCAAAAGCAACAGCACCAGATTGTTGCATATCGTACAATTCAGCCATTTCTAACCCTTTACTTTGTTGCGTTAAAGCACCAATAGGTAATAGTTTTGTAGCAGAAGTGGTGCTTTTGTGTATTAAATATTCTATAGAAGATTTTGTATCTATGATAGGATTTGTATTCGGATTAACAGCAACTGTCGTAAATCCGCTCTTTGCAGCTGTTAGTAAACCATTTTGAATTGTTTCTCTTTCTTCATAACCTGGTTCACAAAAAGAAACACTCGTATCAAACCATCCAGTTGATACATGTAAATTTTCTAGCTTTACAACTGTATATTCTTCTTTTTCAGCAATAGCATCGCTAATTTCAACAATGATATCATTTAAAATTAAAATGTCTTTTGTTTGTTTATGAAAAGGACTATTTGAATTAATTATTGTAGCCGATTTTAAAAGCGTATTCATACTTTAAAGTATTTTAGAATCAAAATTTCTAACAGCAAAGATACAATGGCCAGCGCTAAAAACCATTTCCAAAGCCAATGAACTTTATTTTTAGTATTAATTTTTTGTAGAGAATCTTTAAGTGAATTGGTAACAATTATATTGTTGGTATCTGAAATCAACTCTTTTGTATTTAAAAAAATTAATGAACTTTCGTTAGAAGGAATATTATATGAAATAGTTTGAATAGATTTTGTATCCTTTATGACATTGTAAAAACCATTTTTTTCTGGCTTTTCTTCTGTTATTAATTGAACTTTACTTTGAAATGTATTTTGCAAAGGAATAAAAGAAGAGGTTTCGTTTTTAAGAGTAAGTATTGCGTCTTTATTTAATTGTGTATTAATTTCTATTACATTTCGTTGGTTAATTGTGTAATATAATTGAGACAATTGTAAACTTTGCTGTGCAATATTATAGAAAACAGGAACTATTAAAGGAGAATTGGTGAAATTACTTGTTAACTTATTTAAAGGGGAAGAAAACCAATAAAAATTGGAATTAGTTATGGTTGCTTGTTTTAAGAAAGAAGTATTGTTCTCATAAGAGATAATAGTGTTTTCATTTTTAAATTTGGTATTGTAGGAAGATGATGAATAAGGGTATTGAAAATTACGTACTTTTTTATCAAATACATTTTTAAACAAAGGATGATTAAAATTGATAGATGTAATTTTTAAAGAGTCCTTTTTATGATCTACAATTTTACCAATATTTATATTTTTTAAAAAAGAATTATAAGAGTTTATATCTAATTCTTGATTAGGAATTACAATTAAATGACCTCCTTTTTTTATGAAATTATTGATACTAGTAGTTAGGCTAGTAGGAATATTTTTAAGTTCGTTTAAAATAATTAATTGTTGTTTGTTTATGCTATTGTAATTCGTGTTTTGAAGCTTAGTGCTAGTGAAGTTAAATTCATTGTTTGTATATATTCGTTTTAAAAAATCTGAATTTTCACCAATGGCTAAAACATGTACTTTTTCATTCGCATTTAATGAAAAATAAAAAGAATTGTCAAAATCATAAGCATCATTTGAGTTTACTTGAATACGACCTAAAAAGGACGTAGTTTTTTCTACAGAAAATTGAATCGTTTTCTTTCTGTTTTCATCAATGGTAAAAGTTTGCTTACTTAATAATTTATCATTATTGTAAATAGAAATAGGTATATTTTCTTTTAAAACTCCTTGATTATTAATAATTGCATTTATAGCAAAGCTATTTGCTGTATTTTCATTAATGAAAACACTATCTACAGAAATATTATTTTTTTGTTCAGGTAAAATTTGAACTAGAGATAGAGAATTATTTGAGTTTTTAAAGGAATCTTTATTTAAATTCTGAAAATCTGATATTAAAATATTTTCATTCGTGTTTTTTAAGCTTGTTATTTTAAGTAAAATATCATCGACAGAAATATTTTTTGAGGTGTGATAAATTTTTTTAAGTTCTTCTTTTAATCTAGTACCATCAATTCTTTGATGAAAATTAGAATTCGTTAAAAACGAATAGTTGTTTTTATCTGAAATATTTTCAATTAAATCTTGCGAAGCTGTTTTTAACAAATTTCCTTTGCTGCTTTTTGTATTGGTGCTTAGTGAATTATCTAAATAAATGAATATATGTTCTCTCTCTTCTGTGTTTTTTTTACCAAAAAAAGGCTGAGCAAAAGCTAAAACAATAGCAGCTAACAACAGTAATCTAGTAGATAAGATTAACCACTTTTTTAATTGAGAACTTTTTCTATTCTTTATACTTAAATTTTTTAAAAAAGCGACATTGGTAAATGGTACTTTTTTAAATTTTCGTAATTGAAACAGATGAACAATTATAGGAATAATTAAAAAAAATAAAAAGTATAAAAAATCAGGATGTTTAAATTGCATATTGGGTCAATTATTTTGTAAAAATAGAGAAATAGATTAATAAAATTTTGTTAAGAAGAAAGGGAAGTTGTTTGCAAAGCATTAAATTTGGTTTTTCTTACTTAAAAAAATAACGAATGTCGTCAAACGATTCTGACTGTAGTACCTATATTTCATTTAAAAAAACAGGCTTTTTTTCTGCAATGATGTGTGATTATATAGAGAAATCTAATAAAATAACTCCTTTTTACTCTAATTATCCAGATTTAGAAGGTTTCAAAAATCAAATTGAAACGAAACAAGAATCATTTACACAAAAACAAAGAGAAACTTTAGTAACAGCTTTACAGGAACAGTATAAAGGTTTTAAGCTTTCTAATGAAACTTCTTTAAAGATAGCATCGTTATCTGAATCTAATACATTTACAGTAACAACAGGTCATCAATTAAATTTATTTACTGGCCCTTTATATTTTTTATATAAAATTATAGCTACTATAAATTTATCTGAGAAATTAACATTGGAATTCCCTGAGAAGAATTTCGTACCAATTTATTGGATGGCAACAGAAGACCATGATTTTGATGAAATTAATTTTTTTAAGTTTAAAGGAAAGAAAATACAATGGAATTCTGATCAAACTGGTGCAGTAGGTCGTTTTTCAACAGATGGTTTACAAGAAGTTTTTACTGTTTTTAAACAATTATTAGGAACTTCAAAAAGAGCTAAAGAGTTATTTTTTCTTTTTGAAGAAGGATATATAAAACATGAAAATTTAGCTGGAGCAACCAGATATATAGCAAATGAATTGTTTGCAAAATACGGTTTAGTAATTATAGATGGAGATGATGCTGCTTTAAAAGAAGAATTTATACCTTTTGTAGAAAAAGAGTTACTAGAACAAATATCATACAACTCGGTTACTGAAACAAATTCAAAATTAAGTGAAGTTTATAATATTCAGGTAAACCCAAGAGAAATTAACTTGTTTTATTTAAAAGATGATATTAGGGAACGTATTGTTTTCGAGAATGATATTTATAAAGTAAATAATACAGATATTGAGTTTTCTAAAGAAGAAATTTTAAAAGAATTAAATGCGCATCCTAAGCGTTTTTCGCCTAATGTAATTATGCGACCATTGTATCAAGAAGTGATTTTACCGAACCTTGCTTATATTGGAGGAGGAGGGGAGATGGCATATTGGATGCAGTTGAAAAAATATTTTGAGAACATAAAAGTTCCTTTTCCTATTTTACTGTTGCGTAATTCTGTACAAGTAATTAATGAAAAACAATATAAAAAATTAAGTAAACTATCTATTTCAATAGAAGAGTTGTTTTTAAAGCAGAACGAATTGTTAAAGAAAAAGGTGTTAGAGAAATCTGAAGTAAAGTTTGATTTTTCTAAGCAAAAAAAGTTTTTAGAAAATCAATTTGAAAACTTAAAAAAGATAGCAGAACAAACAGATGCTTCATTTATTGGAGCAGTAAATGCACAAGAGAAAAAGCAATTAAAAGGATTATTAAATTTAGAAAAAAGATTTCTTAGAGCAGAAAAAAGGAAAGAAGTTTCATTGGTGGAGCGTATAAAAACAATTCAGAATGAATTATTACCTAATTTGAGTTTGGAAGAACGTCAGCGCAACTTTTCAGAGTTTTATTTAGAATATGGAGAAGATTTTGTAACCGTTCTAAAAGAAAAGTTGAATCCACTACAATTAGAATTTTTCGTATTGGTGAAATAAATTAGGTCAATATTATTACTATATAAAATAAGGGGTTGTTTTAGAACCCCTTATTAATATTTTTATGTGATTGTATAATTAATTATTATTGTTAATTGTTTCTTCTTTTTGTAATTGATTTTTTAAGATTTTATCAACTTCTTCTTTTTTTCCTAATTGGTTATAT
>CALISK010000335.1 GCA_938041625.1 uncultured Tenacibaculum sp.
TGAAATGGTTAACAAGTATTTAGAACATCATAGACGAAAAGATAGTAATGATAATTCAAACTTTATACTAGAGTAAGAAAAAAGGACTTTCAGTCCTAATCAAAACCCCTGCACTTCTAGTGCAGGGTGGTTTAGTTTATGGAAGAAATGTAGGAGTAAGTGAGTTAAATCATAGTCAAACAACAAAAATATACACCAATAAGATTAAAAAAATATGGAATGATGGAGGTTGGAATGTTTATGAAATGATATGGAAGAATTGGGGACAGTATCAAGAAATACATATTCAGGTAAATGGCAATTGGATTGGGTTTTACAGAAATTCAAGTATAAACAACTTAAAACTAGAAAATTTTCAACCTCATAATGCTATTTTTAATCTTAATGTAGGATCAAATCCTCAGTTTAATATTTTTGACAACAGTAAAATAAATTTACTAAAGCAAACAGAAATGTTAGTAGATTGGTTTAAAGTAGAGACCAAAAGTTTGTAAACCATTAAAAACGTAATAAATAAGACTCTCAGTATCATATCAGAGAGTCTTTTTTATATACTTATTTTAAATGATATAGTTGTATTGATAAGTTAATAATAATGAAATTATGAAAAGTATCATTATTTTTGAGTATTCATAAAAAATGAATTCAATTCAAAAATGGAAGATAGAAAAAAAGCCATACGTCCCGTTTTAAATTTAAATTTTGACAGTGAACAAGAAGAGTTTCAAAACAAAACATTAAGGCCTATATTAAAACTACAGCATCATCTTGTTCTAGTAATGTTTATTTGTTTTTGTAAAAAACAAAAATTAGATATATTTGATGCGAAAAGCGAAGATTTTTTAAATAAAGTAATAACAATAATTAAAAAGAACATCGTTTTAAGAAATCAATTATTAGGTATAATAATTGGTCATTTTACTCAAGAAGAATTTTCAATATATAAAGAAAAAGATTCAGAGTACAATAAGAGAATTTTAAATATGATTGGCCAAAGAATTAGTGATAGTCAATCAGAAATAAAAAAATAAAACAAACAACAACAATGATTATAGAACCAAGAACTAGAGGGTTTATCTGTTTAACTTCTCATCCAGTAGGCTGTGAACAAAACGTGAAAAATCAAATAGAATACATTAAATCTAAAGGGAAAATAGAAGGCGCTAAAAAAGTTTTAGTAATCGGTTCTTCAACAGGTTTCGGTTTAGCCTCAAGAATAACAAGTGCATTTGGTTCAGATGCAGCAACTATAGGTGTCTTTTTTGACAAACCAGCAACTGAAGGTAGGCCAGCTTCACCAGGATTTTATAATACAGCAGCTTTTGAAAAAGAAGCAAATAAAGCAGGTTTATATGCGAAAAGTATTAATGGAGATGCTTTTTCAAATGAAATAAAAGAGCAAGTAATTAATTTAATCAAAGAAGATTTAGGTCAAATAGATTTAATAATTTATAGTTTAGCTTCTCCTGTAAGAACGCATCCTGTAAGTGGTAAACGATTCAAATCAGTTTTAAAACCAATAGGAGGAGAGTTTTCAAATAAAACAGTTGATTTTCATACTGGGAAAGTTTCTGAAATATCTATAAAACCTGCAGAAGGAGATGATATTTCAAATACCGTTACTGTAATGGGAGGTGAAGATTGGAAAATGTGGGTAGATGCTTTAAATGCTGAAAATTTATTAGCAGAAGGAGCAACAACAGTAGCATATTCTTATATAGGTCCATCATTAACAGAAGCAGTATACAGAAAGGGAACTATTGGAGCAGCTAAAGATGATTTAGAAGCAACTGCATTTACAATTACTGATGATTTAAAATCGATAGGAGGTAAGGCATACGTTTCAGTAAATAAAGCTTTAGTAACTCAGGCGAGTTCTGCAATTCCTGTAATTCCATTATATATTTCTTTATTATTTAAGGTAATGAAAGAAAAAGGAATTCATGAAGGATGTATTGAGCAAATTGAGCGTTTATATAGCGAACGTTTATTCGGAGGAGATTTAGCTTTAGATGATAAAGGGAGAATTCGAATTGATGATTGGGAAATGCGTGAAGATGTTCAAGAAGAAATAGCTGAACTTTGGAAAAAAGCAGCAACAGAAAATCTTGCTGAAATAGGAGACTTAGAAGGTTATAGTAACGATTTCTTTAATTTATTCGGGTTTAAAGTTGACGGAATAGATTATAAAGAAGATGTTAATGAATTAGTAGCAGTTCCTAGTATTGGTTAATTGTTAAAGATATATACATTAGTGATAAGGATAAAGTACTGATAATTTTATCTAATAGAAAATAAAAGAAACCTTGTAGTATTTAATGCTACAAGGTTTTTTATTATGATTATTTTTGATATTCGTAAATTATAATAAAGAACGATGAAAGCAGTTTCAATTAAAATTTTAAAAGATGAGTTAAAGCACAAAAGCGCCAACGAATTATTGGAATTGTCTTTAAAATTAGCTCGTTTTAAAAAAGAGAATAAAGAATTATTAACTTATTTGTTATTTGAATCGCATGATGAGGATAGGTATATAGCAACCATAAAATCAGAAATGGATGTTATGTTTGAAGAGATAAACAGGAAAAGTTTTTTTTACATTAGAAAAAGTGTACGAAAAATATTGAC
>CALISK010000336.1 GCA_938041625.1 uncultured Tenacibaculum sp.
ATAAAACATCTTTAGAACCTTTTATAAAATACCCTCTGTAAGGTTTTCCATTTTTATAATTACCAACAGGTTTTTGTTCGTTTTTTATTTTGAAAAAATTATATTCTTCTTTAATAATTATTCCTTCATCGTAGTATTTTACTTCTTCCTTTGTAGAATGTTTTTTCTTTTTTACTTGTTTGCCATGTAGCTTTCCATCTTTATAAGAAGTAACATTGCCGTAATCATCTATATAAATTCCATCATGTAAATCATTACCATTTTCTTGAGCTATAACAGAAAATGAAAACCATAAAATAAATATTATATATGTAAAATAATTTAATTTCATAATAATCAAAACTGTCTAACAAATTTAAACATATATTATTGTTGTCATCAGTTATATTTTTGAAAATAAATTTTTCACTTTAAGAAATAAAAAAAACCTTATTCAACGAATAAGGTTTTTAATGATTCTATTTTAAAAGTATTTACTTTTTAGAAGTAATCCATTCATCAATTTTATTTTCTAATAAAGCTAAAGGAATACAACCAGTTTCTAATACTTGATTGTGAAATTCTCTGATATCAAATTTCTCTCCTAAAGCTTTTTTAGCTTTAGCACGTAATTCTCTAATCTTTAATTGTCCTATTTTGTATGATAACGCTTGTCCTGGATTAGCCATATAACGTTCAATTTCTGAAATAATACTAGCTTCGCTTTCAGCTTCATTATCTAAAGAGTATTGAATTGCTTTTTCACGACTCCATCCTTTAGCGTGTAACCCTGTGTCTACCACTAAACGAATAGCTCTGTGCATTTCCATTCCTAGCATTCCAAAATATTGATAAGGATCTGTATATAATCCTAATTCTTTTCCTAAGTTTTCAGTATATAAAGCCCAACCTTCACCATAAGCACTATACCACAATGTTTTTCTAAAATCTGGTAAATCATTATTTTCTTGAGTTAAAGAAATTTGATAATGATGCCCAGGAATAGCTTCATGTAAAAATAAAGCCTCATCTGAAAAAACATTATACTTTGAAGCATCTGGAATAGGGGTGTAGAATACACCTGGTCGAGTACCATCTAAAGATCCTGGGTTATATTCTGCACTAGCAGAGGCTTCTCTAAACTTTTCAGTTTGTTTAACTATAAAAGGTGTTTTAGGTTTATTTCCAAATAACTTTTCTAATTGCGGTTTCATTCTTTCATGAATAGCATTAAAGTTATCTATAATTTGTTTAGGAGTAGTATAAGGCATTAGTTCCTTATTTTCACGAACATAATTAAAAAAGGCTTTTAAGTCACCTTTAAAATTAACTTGTTCTTTTACTTTTTCCATTTCAGATAAAATACGAGCTACTTCTTGTAAACCTAATTGATGAATTTCATCTGCAGTCATGTTTGTAGTTGTATAATTTTTTATAGCATGTTGGTAATATGCTGCTCCTTGTGGAATAGAAGAAATACCACTTTTATCTAATCCAGCTGCTAAATATTCGTTACCTAAAAAGGAGTAAATATTTTTAAATGATGGAATTAATTTGTCATTTATTATAGTAGAATATGCAGTAATTAATTTCTTTTTATCTTCATCTGAAAAGTGTTCAGGTAAGCTATTAATAGGTGAATAAAATAAATGAGAAGATAAATTTTGAATACCTTCTGAACTTTTAGAAAGAGTAGATAATCCTTCAAATTGAGGAATAATCTTTTTAATTAATGATTTAGGTAGTACATACCCTTCTTTTATTCCTTGTTGCATTCTAGATTTAGCAAATTGTAGCCAAACATTATATTGTTCTAAACGGCTTAACCAATTTTCATAATCTTTTACTGTTTTAAAAGGTTGTGCACTACTACCACTAGCCAATTGCCCCATTGTTAAGTTAATAGTCCACATTTGATTAATAGGAAGTAAAAGGTCGTTTTTAAAACTTCCTTGTGCTAAAGCCATTTCGCAATCCCAAGCCAAAACATCTTTACTCATTTGTTGACTTTCTGTTAATTCACTCTTTGGAAAATCATTTAGTTTTACTTTATAAGTAGTAAAAAAATCTTTTGCTTTTAAAGAGTACTCATCAGATAAGAAATTAGGAAAAATATCATTAAAACGATTATCTCCAGCATAGGTTGCATTTATAGGATTTAATTGTAGTTTACCTTCATTATAATCTTTTAAAAACTGATCAAATTTCTGATTTGTTTCTACTGTTTCTTTTACAGAATCTTCCTTTTTTGTTTCTTCTTTACAAGAGACAAATAACAAAGATACAGCAAGTACTGATATAATTATTTTTTTCATTATTCTATATTTGATGATGAAACAAATATAGTTTATTATTAATTTTTATAATACCAGAAAGGAATTTCAATTACTTTCTCAATAATTTGCTTTTCTACATTCGCTTCATCCTTCTTCTTTTTTTTATCTTTAGAAAAATTGAGTCTACTAACTTTTAAGATATGTTTTCCTTCAGAAAAAGCTTTTAAAGGCAATACAGTTTCAAAACCTAACTGTTTATTAAGTTTGGTAATGATAAAATCTGAAGTAAATTTGGTTGTATCTATTTTTAATTCATATACATTATTAAATGTTTTTAGGTAAGGGCCATAAATACTATCTATAGAATTAAGTTTTTTTTCATTTCTATCTCCTAAATTTAAGAAGTTACTTTTAATTCCTCGATGTTCTTTTTCAGGAATTAAAGCTTCATTTTTTTTGAATAAAATATCTTCTATTTCACTTTTATAAACAACGAATACCTTTATATAAGAATTGTTAATTATTTTAGAATTAATAGCCACATCTTTTACATATCTATTTTTTTTAATTGTATTTATATAGTTATTATTATTGGTGAAATTTACAGAAGTATATGAGTTTTTAGAAATATAATTTGATTGTACGTTTTCTATTTCGCTTAAAAATATAATAGATATATATATAGGGACTAATAAAATTAAAACTCTTTTACCAAATTTATTATCTAAAAAATTATAGAGAAGAGGTCTATACAAAAAGGACAAAGTTAAATAACTAAATATTTTGTAGATGGGTAAATAAAAAAAAGAAGTCCACTTTTTCTTTTTTAAATATCCTTGTGTAATAAAATCTATAAAAATAAATATATAAGAGAAGAAAAATGAAATTATAAAGAGAGTAACAAACATTTTTCCTAAAAGAAAATCTACTAAAAAGGAATTCATTAATGATGTACTTACTGCAACTATTAATAAAGTGAAAATTAGAAATGCTATAAAATAAAACAATACTAAAAAAGTCATAGCAAAAAGAATACTACAAAGGTCTTCTAAATTAGAAATATATTTATCAAAAGCACCTATTCTCTTTTTTAAATACTTTGTAAATCTTTCACTATAATTTAAACTATCATAATCAATATCTCCAGAGACATATCTTAAACCAATAGTTCCAATCCATAAACCTCTAAATATTACATGAATAATTAAATTCATGATTAAAATATAACAGCAAGTATTAAGAAAACTATATATATACCGATAAGGGCTTCCTATTGCTACAGCTTCATTTATTGTGTTTTGTAAAGGATCTAAAGCAGTTACTAGACCAAAAATAGAAAACCCTGAGATTAATAGTTCTAATTGCCAACTTTCTTGCTGTAATTTGTTTAACCATTGCTTAAAATTTATACTAGTGTAGTTACTTTTCATAAATAAAATTTCGTCGAATATACTTATTAGTTATTTCTTTTTCTTTTTTGTTACAAAAGAGAAAAAAAAATATAAGCATATTAATAAAGTTAGGTGAGATAAAATTATTTATAAATAAGAAAGAACCTTTTATGTTATTTAACGAGAACACTATAAGAAGTAACTATATCATTATTTACTTTTAAATGAATATCATGATATCCTTTTCTTTTGAATACACATTCAAAACTAATCTTGTTGTTTTCATTTTTAAACCGTTTAATTTCTATAGGTATCTCTCTATCATTAGAATAACGAATTAGTGAAATATTATGAAAATTATTATTTTTTAATGTTTTAAATTCAAAAGTTCTAATTTCTCCTTTTTTTAATTTAAAATTGATTTTTTCAGGAATTAGAGGAATTATTTTGTATTTAAAAGATTCTCCATAAACAATTGGCTTACTAATGAAAGTATCTTTATTCGCTTCGGCTCCTAGCAGCCATTTTTTGTACACAGGCAAATGATTTTTAGAAAAAAGAACAGGATCTGTAAGAAAATAACCATCATTGTAATCTTTGATAAAAGTAAAATCTTCATCTGTATATCCACTAGACCAAGTAGCGTCACACAAATACCATTTGTTATTTAATTTAACTGCATTCCAAGAATGATTTGGATTACCTAATCTATCTATGTTAGAAGAAGATGTTCTTCCATAGCCATCAATAATTTTACAGTCAATATTGGCTAATAAAGTTAATTCTTT
>CALISK010000337.1 GCA_938041625.1 uncultured Tenacibaculum sp.
GAAATTCAGCTGTAAAAGAAATGAAAAACTATTTTAGATAATGATACAAATACTCACACCTTTAGTTTCTGTAAATTGGTTAAATCAAAATTTAACTGCTGAAAACATGGTGATTTTAGATGCTACGATTCCTAAAGTAACAGGAGGGAATGTTGAAAAAGAAAAGAAACAAATTCCAAACGCGATTTTCTTCGATCTTAAGAATGTATTTTTAAATAAAGAAGGGAATTATCCAAATACAATTCCGTCTGAAGCGCATTTTCAAGAAGAAGTTCAAAAAATTGGAGTCAACCAAAATAGTACTATTGTAGTGTATGATGATATAGGAGTGTATTCTTCTGCAAGAGTATGGTGGTTATTTAAAGTTTTCGGATTCGAAAACGTGACTGTTTTAAACGGAGGATTACCTGCTTGGGAAAAAGAGGGTTTTTTAGTTGAAGCACCTATTAAAAATGAAATAAAGAGAGGAGATTTTAAAACGAGATTTGATCCATCAAAATATATCCATTTTCATGAGGTACATATAAATTTAACCTCTCAAGAGTTTTGCTTAGCAGATGCTCGATCTAATGATCGATTTCATGCGAAGGTAAAGGAACCAAGAGAAGGAGTTAGAGCAGGACATATTCCAAATTCAATAAGTTTACCATTTTCAGAATTACAGAAGGATGGATTCATGAAAACTAAAGAAGAGTTAAAAGAAATATTCACTAAAATAAATCCAAATAATAAAAATTACATTTTTTCTTGTGGAACAGGAATAACTGCTTGTATTTTAGCACTAGGATTAGAAATAACAGAAAATAAAAATTATGCTGTGTATGATGGTTCATGGACAGAGTGGGGAAGTATAACTAATTTACCAGTTGAAAAATAAATGAATTTAAATTGGACTAAAAAAGAGTTTGAAGTATACGTATTGCTATACGCAGCTCATTGTAATTTATTAGAAACAAAAGAAGAAACGGATTATATTCTTTCTAAAGTAGATACCGTAATTTATAATAAAATGCATACTGAAATAGTGGTAGAAGATACTACTAAGAATGTACAAAAAATAAAACATTATTTATTGACTAATAAATATTCGGATAAAGAAAAAAGAACACTTTTAAACAATATAAAAGAAGTGTTTTTTGCAGATGGTACTGTTGATCATTCAGAGAAAAAAGTATTTGCTTTTTTAAAGAAAATATTAAGTTAGAATTTTAGTTTCTAATATCATTTACTATTAATTTTTTCGTGTAAAATTTATTTAATTTCAAAGGAAACCAAGGGATTTAAACCCTTTGTTAATGTTTTAACTCGAAAATTATATAATAATAAATAAAATTAAGAGGAGAACGGTTTTAAGACAAAAATTAGAGTATGTAAATCGCCTAAAATATAAATTAGAAGGTAATTTTAATTAGCCAAATTTTTTGTGATCAATATTTAATGAGCTAATAACATCAGATTTGTTTTTAACTAATAATTTTAACCACTCTGTAAAATTAGGAATTTTATGATGCAGTTTTTTATCTTGAGAATTATAATAAACTAATGGCCATTCGCCATTTTTATTTTTTTCAGAAGTCAACCAACACCAAGTACCTCCATTTGAATCTATTGTCATTAAGCACAATAAAGAATCAGTATTAACTTCTTTATCATTAATAATTTCAATTTTTTCATTTAGTTCTTTTTGATATTCAGAGAGCCAAGAAAATTGAGATATCTTGCTTATTGAATTCTTATATACGCTCTGAGCCCCATCACCAAAATATTTTAAAAAGAGTTTATATGAATAAGGAATATTAAAGCCCATTTTAGCTTCAAAATTACTTATTTCTTTATCTGAAAGTTTGGTTCCTATCTTTTTATGTTTTTCATAATCGTCTGTTAATTCAATTATTAAATCCATAGTTTCTAATTCTATTTTAGAAGCTTCATTAATAGAATCTATAGTATTACTTGCTTTTATAGCTAAGGCATGCTTCTCAGATATTTCATCATTCATTTCTTGAGACTGTTCTTTATTTAATTCAATAAAATAAAGAATACCTATAAAAGAAACAATAGCAATTACATAAGGTAAAATTTTCATAGCTTTTTTAACAATGAGTTTTTAAATCTGCATAATTAGAGACAATCATATCAGCATTTTCTAGAGTTTGATTGGTAACTAATGGATTTTTATATCCAACAACAAAAATTCCGGCATCATTAGCAGCTTTTATACCATTATCAGAATCTTCAATAACGATGCATTCTTCTCTATTGTGTTCTCCTAAAATTGCTGCTTTTTCAAAAATTTCAGGATGTGGTTTAGAAGCTTTCAAATCGGCACCACTAATTTTTGCTTTAAAATAAGAATGTAGATTAAATCGGTCAAAAACACGATTAATATTTACCATAGCAGAAGAAGAGGCTAAAACTAAAGTATATCCTTTATTATAGAAGTATTGAATAATATCTTCTACACCATCAATTAATTTTAAGTTAGGATCATTTTCAAAAAAGTTGACATACCTTTTTCTTTTATTTAAAACTAAATCTTCAGGTTTTTCTTCTAAATTAAAATGAGACGTTAATTTTTGAAAAGCATTAAGAGTAGAAGAACCAGTTAAAGATTTATACAGTTCATCTGTTACATTTAATTTTAAAGAATTAAAAACTTCGTAATATGCTTTTTTATGTAATTCTTCAGAATCGATAATAACTCCATCCATATCAAAAATTACACACTTAATATTTTTTATCATTTTAATTTAAAAATTTAGACTTTAATTCAGGTGTTGGTATCATACATTGCTCTTTTTTACCAAACCATCGATAACGGTTTTTAGCAATGAAGTCATAGATAAGATTTCTAATAGGAGAGGGTAAGATTAAAAATATTTTAGAGAATTTCCAAAACCCGCCTAAAGTATTCATGATTTCTAAAGCAGCAGATGATTTTATATGATAAGCAATACCAGGTTCATATAAAATAATAGAATCTATTTTAGAAGGATCTACTTTAATATGAGCAAGTATTTCTTTTCCAGTTACAGATTGTAAAGAACAAAAAAGGAAAATATCTTTTTTATCAAACTGAATAATTTTAGTTACAGCTCTATTACACAAATTACAAATTCCGTCAAAAAGAATAAGCTTTTTATCCTTAGGTAAATCAATCATTAGAAATCAATCAAAATATTTTTTCAAAATTACAATAACTTTTTGTAACAAAAATTTAAAATCGGCGTCTAGTGTGTATAAGTGTATTAAAAAGTAGCAATATATACTTATCTTAGTATAAAAATTAACTAAACTTATGATTAGAATTGAGGGATTGCATAAATCTTATCCAATAGGAAAAGATTCACTTCACGTTTTAAAAGGACTTGATTTACATATTAAAGAAGGCGAATTCGTATCTATTATGGGATCTTCTGGTTCTGGAAAATCTACTTTATTAAATATTGTTGGTTTGTTAGATGAGCATGATGTAGGAAACTATTATTTAAATGGTCAGTTAATAGAAAAACTAAATGAAAAGAAAGCAGCGGTATTACGTAATAAATTTTTGGGTTTTGTTTTCCAATCATTTAATTTAATATCCTATAAAACGGCAGTAGAAAATGTAGCCCTTCCATTATATTACAAAGGAATAGGAAGAAAAGAACGATTAAAAACAGCATTGGAATATTTAGAAAAAGTTGAATTAGGACCATGGGCAGAACATTTGCCAAACGAACTTTCTGGAGGGCAAAAACAACGTGTTGCTATTGCAAGAGCCCTAGTAACAGTGCCTAAAGTAATTTTAGCAGATGAGCCAACAGGAGCTTTAGATTCTACAACTACAGATTCTGTAATGGATTTATTAAAAGGAATTAATGATGAAGGAATGACTGTATTTGTAATTACGCACGAAGAAGAAGTAGCAGAGCAAACAGATAGAATTGTTCGATTGAAGGATGGTGTAATTATTAGTGATGAATTAACGGAATCTGGTAAAGCAAAAGCGAAACAATATGTTTGATTTAGATGCTTGGCGAGAAATATTTCAAAGTATAAATAAAAATAAACTACGAGCAATGCTTTCGGGGTTTACAGTAGCCTTTGCAATTTTACTTTTCACCTTATTATTTGGTATTGTTAATGGTTTACAGAACTTTTTTACGCAAGCTTTTGTCGATGATGCAGATAATTCAATGTTTGTTCGTACTTGGAAAACGGCCAAACCCTACAAAGGATTACAATCTGGTAGAAGAATTCAATTAAAAAATGAACACTTAGATTATATATTAGAAGCACATTCTGAAAAAGTACAGCATATTTCTGCAAGAAAGTATTTAAATGTAAGAATAACTTATAAAACAAAACAAGATAATTACAGTATACGAGCAGTTCATCCTGATCATAGATATTTAGAGAAAACAATTATAGATGAAGGACGATTCATAAATCAGTTAGATTTAAATCAGAAAAATAAAGTAATTGTTATTGGTAGATTAGTTAAAAAAGATTTATTTGGTGAACGATTAGCATTGGGGAAATATGTAAACCTAAATGATATATCATATAAAATAGTAGGTGTTTTTTCTGATGAAGGAGGAGATAGAGAAGAACGTAATGTATACATGCCAATAACAACAGCTCAGATGTTATATGGAAATAATGATTATATAGATAATATTTTAATTGGTTATAATCCAAGATTAACAATAGATAGAGCAGTAGCTTTTGGAAATCGATTAGAAAGAGAATTAAGGCAGAAATTAAATATACATCCAGATGATCAAAGTGCTTTGTTTATAAGAAACATGGCAGAAGCAAATAAAAATGTTGGTCAGTTAACCACTGCA
>CALISK010000338.1 GCA_938041625.1 uncultured Tenacibaculum sp.
ATGACAAGTCAATCGACTAACAGTATGGGATCCTTTTCTTACATTTGAACTCATAAATACAAATCTATAAATTTCATAGCACTAAAGTTCTGCAATGAAATTGCAGGGTTTTAAACCCGAATTTGAGACCAATAAAAAAAACTGCTTCAAATGAAGCAGCCTTTCTATTTATTTCCCTTTCTTTTCTTTGGCTTTGCAATTATTCATTGCTTCTTTATAACACTTCTTTGAAGCGTTTTTTCTTTTCTTTCTAAATCGTAAAGTTTTTCTCTTTTTAAAAACTTTTTCTATACCTTCAATGTTTGCAGAAATTACTTTTCTTTTATTTTTTACTTTTTTAATTTCAACATTTAATATCTTATTCGTAATTTCTATTGAGTTTAAATCATCAGCTGAATCATCTTCTTCAAGATATTCTAATCCATTTTTTACAACTACCTTCTGTGCAGAAAGGGTATTTATTAAAATGATAGAAAATAATAATGAAAAAAATAATCTCGCCTTTAAACTCATTGTATATTCTTTTAAAATTAGTTACACTATTAAGACACTTAAATACCTGATAAGTCACTAAAAATATAACTCTAGGCACTTAAAACTTAAAAAAAACTAACAATCAACAAGTTATAAAAACAAAAAACCTGCTAAAAAGCAGATTTTTATTATTTTATTTTAATCATTAGTTAGTAAGAACTAATTGTCTTTTATTCTTTTGGAAGAAAAACTTCAGCCATCATACACCTAGCACTTCCTCCCCCACAACCTTCAATAACATCTAAAGAGCTCGATATAATTTTACAATGTTTTTCTATCTTATTAATTTGACCTTGATTTAAACTATCATAGGCAGCTTGACTCATAACGAGAAATAGTTCATCATCTTTCCCTCTCACTTGTAACATATTCCCAGCAAAATTATTTACTTGTGCCTCAGTAATATCAATTATTTCTTTTCCATCGTCCTTTAAATGTTTTATCACATTTTTACGTTCCTTTTTATCATCTATAGATGATAAACAAATTACAGAAAATGTTTCTCCTAAACACATCATTACATTAGTATGATAAATAGCTTTACGCTCTCCATTTACTGTTTGATTTGCAGTAAAAACTACTGGAGTATATTCAAAATCTTCACAAAACTCTATAAATAATTCTTCATCTGCTCTAGGAGATAAAGCACAATATGCTTTCTTATGAACTCTATCTAGCAATAAACTTCCCGTTCCTTCTAAAAACACCTTTTCAGATTCGGCCGATGTATAGTCTATAACATTTTCTATAACAAAACCTTTACTTTCTAAAGTATCTAAAACATCTTCTCTTCTCTCTAACCTCCTATTTTCAGCAAACATCGGGTATAACCCTACCGTTCCTTCTTGATGAAAAGAAATCCAGTTATTTGGAAAAATAGAATCTGGTGTATCTGAATCGTCTGTATCTGAAATTACAATTACGTTTACACCAAAACTTCTTAGTTTTTCGACATAATTATCAAATTCTTGCTGTGCTTTTGCGTTTACTGTAGATGGCAATACATTCTCTAATACCTTTTGATAGTAGTTATTTACTGCCGTTTGTTCGTTCATCCTAAAACCAATAGGGCGAATCATTAATATAGTATTGGTTGTTTGTTTCAAGACTTTATATTTTAAATACAAAATTCGAATATTTTTTTAACTCTTCAAAAGTTATTTCATTAAGATTGATTATTAAAATATTAATTTCAAAATGTATTATTCTATTTCTCTTCTTTACGACTTTCTTTTATTTCTATTAATTTTTGAAATTCTTCTTTTTTGAGCTTCTAATATTTGATGTAGTTTAAATTGTTTCTCTACGTATTCCATAGAAGTTACTACTATTTTTTGAGTATTCGATTTTCTTTTAACTTTTATATTCAATACATAATTTGAAGTTTTCATAAGGTTTGAAGTATTTCCTTCTACTTTTATAACTTTTTCTTGATTCTCTGAAGCTATATTTTGAGCACTACTTGTTGTTCCTAAAAATATTAATAATATTGCTGCTGCTATCTTAATTGTGAAATTCATATTCTTAGTTTTTATATGTTAGTTACATTATTAAGATACGATTTCCCTGCCTTTGTCACTCTAAAAATGCCCAATAGTTCCTTTCATTAGTTGAATGGAAAAAAAGGTTAGACGTGTTTTATTGCACAAAGTCTATAAAAAGATTAAAAAAACACAAAAAACTAAAAACCAGATAGTTAAATTAAAAACATGAATTCTATTTTTATTTAAAATTATTACTTTGAATAATTTTAGTAATATTCCTTATAGAATATGTTGTCTTTAAACATAATCTTAAATTCTTTTCTAACTTCTCAAGAACAGAGTAAGATAAAATGAGTGTTTTGTTTTTTTAACTTCTTATATCTCAATTTTATTACGAACTAAATTATTTCTAAAATAAGTATATCTATAATTGATTTACTTTTTAAAGAATGAGCGAATTTTTTCAAAAAGGCTGGCACCTTTTTTCAACTCTTTATTCTCAACTTCTTTAACATATTGCTTTTTATGGTTTTCTTTATACGAATTTTTTTCTAAAATTACACGTACTTGTTCTTTGTATTTAGCTCCTTTAATTTTATCTACCTGATAAATATAATTTGAAAAACCATCTATTTCTGCTAAAACATTAGGTCCTCCATTCCAGGTTTTACCTTTAACTCCTTCTTGTTCTATTTGATGTAATAATGCTCTAAAACGTTTTAATGATTTTTTATTTATATTTATTTTTTCATTAACAACAATACCTGTTACCTCTTGTTTCTGATTACGTTTCATTACTCGTAACTTTTCTGGATGTAATTTAAAATTTTCTTGACGAACAATTTTTCCAGAATATTTTAAAATTGTAGTAATATGCTTAAACTGTTCATTGCTTCCTGAAAATGTAATATCATCTACATAACGAGAATACGTAAAACCGTATTTATTTGCTAAACCTTCCAATCTAAAATCCATTTTCCTACACAGAATATTGGTAATTGCAGGACTACATGGCGAACCTTGTGGTAAAAAACGATCGCCTCGTTGGGCAAAATAGTTTTCTCCTAATAAAGAAATATCTAAAATCTTAGGTTCTGAACATAACAATGAAAAAATAACTGCTATTTTTTCTGAATATCCTAACGCTTTAAAAACTCCTTTTATTCTTTTATAAGTTACTGAAGGAAAGAAATTTTGCAAATCTTGATTAATAACCACTGCTTTATTTACATGTGGTATTGCATTGCTTACAATCGATTTTCCTTTAACACAACCATGTGCTTTAGGATGTACAATCACTTTATTTAAAATACGTTCTAAAATAAAATGCTGTGCTCTTTTAAGTCGTGGCATTGGGGCAGAAATTAATCGATATCCACCTGATTTTTTTGCTACTTTAAATCGTTTGTAATGATTTATTTTTGAATTTTTTCTTGAGAAAGCTAAAAAACGTAATTCTCCTACCGAAATTCCCATTGCTTTTGCTAATTCTTGTACGGTATTATAAATTGGTAAACTTTGCCTTTTAAGTTTAATTACATCGTTTTCAGTATCATTTAATTGATGAGAATATCCTTTCCCTAAATAAATAATATCTTCTTGTTTTATTTGATGCCACTTTTCGGCTTTTTCTTTTCGAAGTTGTTCTCTTTTAAGCTTGGTTTCTTTTTGTTTTTCTTTAGAGATTTTTTTTCGGTCTTTATGCTTATTTGCTATAAAGGCTTCTGTATCTTCTATAGATTTTTCTTTGGTTACTAAAGTTCTTAAACTGGTAGAAAGTTCTCTTTCTTCTTTTAAAAAGACTTCTACTTTTTCAAAATCTATGTTTCCTTCTTCCCAAAAACCAAGTCTTTTCATTTCTGAAAGAATAAATTCTTGTTTAGATGACTCTTTAATTTTGTCGTAAATTTCTTGTTTTCTCGTAGCTGAATTATTCATAAAACAAAAAGGTAGCAATAAGATGTAATTTTTTCCTTCGTACGATTCTTAAGACTGAATTGAACAACTCCAGTGAAATGTGCACTATAGTGCTATTTCACTTCGAAGAAGTATAACCGGAAATAGCACTATAGTGCACATTTCACAAGTTAAGTTCGAGTCAGTGACGCGTTCGGTATCTGTAAGCAAGATTGGCGATACACCAATCAAAATGCAAGGTTTTATCTTATTACTACCAAGGTTTAAATATATTAATTAATTTTTATCAAACGTAATTCTTGTGGCTAAAATATGCTCACAAGGTCCTTTTGTCATTTTATTTTGACGATAATAACTGCAAGTGCACTTAGCATCAATAATTTGGAAATCGTTGTTAATAGTTACACTTGTTTTATAATGATTACTAACAGTAGCAGAAACCACTATTTTAGTATCATCCGTCTCTGATTTTAACCCACTAACAGCCCCAGACGTCATTAATTCGTATGCTGTTTTATCTATTTCATTCGAAAAACGCAACGATTCTATATCTATTCCGTCTTTCTTTAATTCTCTAATTCGGTACACTTTATTTTTTAAGTCATATACTACTTTTCCTGCTTGAGTAAATGTTTGTAATGATTGTTGCACCACTGTTTTATCTAAATTCAAATTTGTAGCCAAGGTATCCTCTGTATTTAACCACTCTTTTCGTAATTCTAAATAAATACGTTGCATGGTAGTCGTAGCTATTTGTCCTCTTGGTGATAGTAAATCTAAATTCGTTGTTTGCGTCCAATCATTTGCGGTCCAACCAGATAACCCCAATGTAAAATACATTTCGTTTGTTAAATGTGCTATATAAAAAGAAGGCATACCTGTACCTAATAAATGAACAGTAAATTTATCTGTAATAGGTAATAATCGTTCTAAAAGAGTAATCCTTCTCCTTCCCCACACTCTAATTTCATGAGATTCATCTCCTTTATAAATCGATTGTAAACATTTAACTTCTATATTCCAAGGTTCAAAAACAGCTACAATAGGTTCTCCTGGTTTTAAAATATACCTAATTGCTCTTGGTCCCTTTTTTTCTTTATGACGTTTTAATACTGCTATAAAATTAGCAATATCAATTGCATGTAAGTCAAATGACACTTTATCACTCGTCATTGCTGAACTTACCTGTAAAAATCCACGTACCCAACTATCTGGCAAATCAATTTTCACTTCTCTATACACCTCTTCTCCTGTTGTTTGTACATCAAACCCTTTGGGGTCTACTTTAAAATCGGTTTCTTTATAAGTTCTAATTTTTTGAAACTCGTTGTACAATGTTTTTGAATAGTCAATATTTGTAGTACCACATTCAAACTCATTTATATTTTTAAATACCTCATACCCACAAGATAGTTTTCCATACACAGATTCATCCTTACTAAAACATTCAAAGAAAATTTGATCTGGATGCACCGTAATTACAGGATCTAACACAAACCAAGCGGCATAATCTCTGGTATACAAATACTTAAAATATTTGCGTTGCGCATCGTAAAAAGGTTTGGTTATTCCTTCTCTTTTAGAGCGTAATCCTTTTAATTCTGTTTGAATCTTTTTTATTTCATCTTTTAAACCTGATAATTCTGCTCTTGCTTCGGCTACCCAAATATCTTCTTGACTTTTAAGCCATGCTAAATATTCTGTATTGTCTTTAGGTTGAAAATTAAAATCGGCTGTAACTACACTATGCAAAGCAGATATTGCTTCTCTAAATGGTATTTTTTTATCTAAACTTCCTATAAAATAAGTAGGTTTTCTTAATACATCTGGTGCAAAACTTACTCCTGTAGATGAGACTCTGTTTTCTACACTACTAGTTCCGCTATATTTAAAATTAAACTTCATTCTTTTTCTTAATCTTGTTGAATTAATAATGGGATCTCAACATGAGGGTGTGTTTCAGAAATAGTTAATAAAAGGTCTATTATCTGATCTTTATCTACGATGGTTTTAGTATCTAAAACTGCGGTTAAAATTCGTACTGCCATTACTGCTACTTCTTCGTGTTTTATAGATTCTTTTTCTAAGAATGTATACACTCTTGTTTTGGTAGCTCTGTTAGTATTTACATAAAACAATGTAGTTTTAAAGTAATTTTCTAATTGTAAAATTACCTCTACGTTGTCTGTTGCATATTTATGAAGGTAATTGGTTACAAAAAATTGCATTCCTTTTGCAGGGTGTTCTTGTAAACTAATTAATAAAGGCAATCCTTTTTCATCAGAAAAATGTTTTGTTACCATGCTTCTACCAAAAGATTGCACTTGCTCTTTTACATGATCACATGTATATAATAACATGTCTACTGTCCAATTTTTAGCATCTATTTGTGTTCCAAAATAATTACAACTCCAATCAATCACATCTTGCCAATGCGTATTAAAAATTCGCAATGCCGCTTCTAACTCGTAGTTTAATCTGGCTACATTCTTTTTAAAATAATCATGTAACAATACTCTTATCGACACTACATCACTGTATGCTAAACGAACTAAATCATCCATACTTAATGAACTCATCGACACCCTTTTTTCAAAAAGTGGCGTTCCTAATTTTTGAGCAAAATCATATTTAGAAATGACTAATTCTAAAATTTCTTTTTCAGATAGCGCTTCTAAGTTTTCACCGTAAAATTGTGTCAGAATTTCATAACAGTTTTCATGTAATCCTTCATAACTTTCTGCTTCAGTTATATATAGTAATAACTGTTTTAATAAACTCTTTTTAAAAGCACTGTCTAATTTTATTAATTTATCTATAGTAGGTCGTACTGCTTGCCTTACTTCCGGGTATTCTGAAAAACAATAACGAACCATATTCTGTTTGTTTTCTAATAAGAAATGATCTGGAAAATGTACTAAAATCTCAATTCCTGCTTTACGTAAAAGCTCTTCATCAGATGCTATGTACTCATCATACATTTCTTTAAATAATTCATATGCTGGTGTGTTATTTTGTTTTGCTAAATTAATAGCAAATAGTTTATTGGTTATACTACTAGATGCTGCTAGTGTTCTTATTTTTTGAACAGACGTTGCATTTAATAAGGTACCAAATAAGGTATTTCCTATCAAATGATTTACTTGTATTAAAAAATTAAAATCGTATACCGATGATTCTTCAAATAATACAGAAATAGTATCTATAGAAAGTATTGTTTTATAAGCTACTTCGTTTTTATATCGTTCTATTAAATAATCTATTACTTTAACTTCATTCGTTACTAATAATTGACTTAAAAATGTTTCTTTAGAAATACACGAAGCTTCATATTCTTGCAACCAACGCAATCCTAATGTTACTGATTTATCATTTTTAGAGCAAAGTAATCTTATAATTACAGTATCTTCTGGTTGGGTCGTTTTGTACTTTTTTTCTAACACCTCTACCATTATTTCTAATACTTTCGGGTGGTAATGGCTTAATAATTTAGTTAATATTCCTTCTGGTATTGTTTCTAAAAAACTAGGGTTTTCTTCTATTATCTTTAATGAAAAATCTACAGCAACTTCACTTTTCGTATTGGCTAAAATGTATAGTACTTCTTGTGGTTTCTCATTCCAAACATCGGTAAGTATTTCTTCCCTTCCTATGTTTTCGTCTGAATTTTCTATGTAAAACCATTTGTTTTTCTGATGCTGAAAACGATTTGAATTTCCATACAAAACATACATTAATACTAAAAACTGATGGTATTTTGGGTAGTATCTCTTTTCTGTTTCATACCTTCTAGTTGTTTCATTATACTCATATCCGTAATCTACATAAGAAATTGCATTATCTTTCTCGTCATTTAAAGTACTTAATACTTCTTTTGCATATTCAATATATGCTTCTTGGTTGTAAAGACTTAAATGATATACTTTTTTATAACTGTGTTTATTAAAGTAACTTCTTGTTTTACCTGAAAAAGCAATTCTTGGATTTTCTTTTTGTTTTTCTTCATAAGCATATACCCAATTATGAGTTCCTTTTATATAAGGATATTCAGAAGTATATCCTGCATTACTCATTGTTATTCTTTTAGAAAGTAAGGCGAAAAACGGTCTATCATTCGTAAGGTAAGTACTTCGATATATATAGCGAATAGATTTAAAAGTATTTACTTTTAAAGGTACTTTGTTTAGTACTTTATAAACTTCTTCTCGCAGTGTTTCATTATTATAAGCATATACGTATGCGTAGTATAATAACATTGGATTTTTATTCTTTTCATCTAAAAACTCTATCGCTAAGGTTTTTACATCTTCTTCAGTAATATATTTTGAAACTGTTTCTTTAAGAAAAGCTATTTCTTTAGCCTCTCCAAACTTAAGAATATATGCACTAGCTATTCTACCAACTATGGTATCAAACTTGTTCTGATTAAAAACAGTGAGAATTTCTTTCGTATACTTAGCTTCATTAAAATCACCTAATACAGATATGGCATTGTATTGCTCAAATTCATCTGATGACTTAATAAATTGAGCTAACAATGGTGTAGCTTCTTTTATGTTAAGCACTCCTACTCTTGCTATAATTCTAGATACTTTCCAATTTCTTGTATATGTACCTTTTATAGCTTGTTGTAAATACTTCAGAATAGTTTCTTTCTGTATCGTATTTTCTTCTTTGTTTTCTTTTTTGGTAGTTACTTCTCCTTGTACTTCTGAGTAGCCTTTTCTCTCTTTACTAAGTATTAGTTTATTAAAGATGGTTTCTGCTTCCTCATACGAAACTGGAAAAACTGTTTTTGTACCTTCTCTTAAGTTAGCTCCTCTTCTACCATATCGAAAATTTACGACGAATAAATCTTGAGTTTCGCATAAATCTGCTTCATAAACTTTATCTGAATTACCTTCTGAAAAGTACAGTACTTTTTGTTTGATTAATTTCAAGTCTTACATTTTTTTCAAGACTTAAATATATACATTCTTTATAAATTTTGATTTATTTATTTTATATAATTTAGGCCTAACTTTTTACAAAAAATAAGGTATTAAAGTTTTAATACTAAATTACTATTCGCAAATCGTATTACAGTTATTTCCTTTAAAACAGAAAAAATACAACTGTGGCTTTTTTATTAATTGATTTAGAAACTATATAAAAAAGTGTAATGATACTAATACACTTTTAAATACTGATATATATAATTATTATGTTAAATGAAATTAAATGTGTGAATAGAGCTATTTTTTTGAATAGTTCCACTAAATATTTGAGTAAGTGCTTTTATTAAAATGTTTACAGTAATAATTAACCGTTAAAATTTCACTAATTTGCAAATATCAACACCTAATATAATCTTACTAAATTGAAAATGACTACTACTAAAAAACGTACTTTAAATTTTATTATTAACAATCTTGTATTAACAGAATCTATTAACAAATGTGATTTTTATTTAAAATATAATCAAGAAAAATTTATTCTATCTGATGGTTTTATAGAAGAACTCAATATACCAGAATTAAATACCTTTTCAGAAGGAACAAATATTTTAATGAATATTGAGAATAAAAACATTAATAATAACAAATCTTTCCTTAAGAAAATTACAATTAGAAATGTTTCTAAATCGATTCTTTTTGACAAAAAGCCTGACTCTGATAATGGTGCTTTAGGTGAAATTTTTAGCTTAGTTGAAAATCCAGGTTGGTGCTTTAAAGCTAATGAGGAAGGTGAAATTATATTTGAAAAAACTTTTGAAGAAAACAAAAATGTTACAAAATCAAATATTAAAATTAAGGACACTGTTGATTTTTCTGCTTTAAAAGATACAAGTGCTAATCCAATGTATTATTTATCATATACAATTCAATATTATTTTAAAGCAAATACTTCAAATAACACTCCTCCTAAAATCTGTGTTTTTGACCCTTTAATTAGAGTTACTAATGGTGATAGAAGATAAACTAATACGATAAAAACAAACGCTTATACCCATAAAAGATACTCTTACAGTTGTTTTTCATTATAATCATAAACTTTATTTTAAATTTAGGTACTCCTTTTAAGAAAACTTACATTTAATAGAGTAATAAACAATGAAAACAATCGCTTTTACTTCAAAAAACAGTCTTTTTTATTTTTTATTTTTTGTATTCTTTTTTGGGTTTACTCTATCTTGTTATAGTCAAAACAAACAAAAATCTGATAGTATTATTTCTATTTTAAATCAAAAAAAAAAAACTAAAAGAGAGAAAATAATCCTTTTAAATTTATTAGCACATAATCATCCAAAAAACGATACTGCTTTATTTGTTTTAAAAGAAGCTTTACAATTATCTAAAGAAATAAAAGCGCCTATTTTAGAAGCTGAAATTTGGGAAGAAATTGTTTACACAGAAAAACGCTTAGGTAACAATATTAACTCTTTGAACGCTGCTTTTAAAGCTTTAGCTATCTATGAATCTTTAACTTTAAAAAAAGAACAAGGAGCTTCTTATATTCAAATAGCAGATCATTATACTTTAGAAAAAGATTATCTTACAGCTATTACTTATCTACAAAAAGCAAAAGTAATTTACACAAACTCAAAAGATATTTTTAAACAAACATTAACCTTACTAAATTTAGGGGAATTATATCGATTATCAAACAAATTAGACTTGGCTGAAGTTACATTTTTAGAGGTTTTAAAACTCAATAAAAATTTAAACGAGAAAGATATTAAAGCGTATACCGTTGGTAATTTAGGCATGGTTTATAATACTCAAAACAAATTAAATTTAGCTGAAAAAAATTTAACCAAAGCTATTCAAATGTTAAATGTATTAGGTGATTCTTATGCTGTTGCCATTTATTTAAATGAAATAGGTAAAGTATATGAAAAACGAAATAAAATTACTCTTGCTGAACAAAAATTTATAGCGGCTTTTCAACTAGCTAATAAAAATGTGTTTAAAGAACAAATTCGTGATTTCAGTAAACAATTGGCTCGTTTTTATAAAAAAGAAACACAATTTAAAAAAGCATTTGAATACCAAGAACTCTTTCAAAAATATCAAGATAGCTTAGTTAATAAAAAAAACATTCAGAAAATAGAACAAATTAAAACAAACTATTTAATAGATAAAAAAGAAACAGAAATCACTGTATTGAACACTCTTAATAAAAACCAAAAAAACACGCTAATTTCTTTAACTACTGGGGTCTCTATTTTAATTTTAATGTCTTATTTACTATACAAAGAAAACAGAAAAACAAAAAAAGCAAATTCATTATTAATAACTCAGAAGAATATTATTACTAAAAGAGAAAAAGAAAAAGCTGTATTGCTAAAAGAATTGAATCATCGTACTAAAAATAATTTACAAATGATTGCCAGTTTACTAAGTTTACAAAGTAATAAACTTACAGGGCATCCTGCACAAGAAGCTATCTTAGCTGGTAAATATAGAGTTGAAGCTTTATCTTTAGTACACAGAAAACTATACCAAGAAGGTGTTGATAGTAAAATTAACATAAAAGAATATATAGAAGAATTAATTTTAGGTCTTTTTTATGGCTACAATGCAAATTTTTCTCCTGAATTAAATATTGATGCTATTCATATTCATATTGATACAGCAGTACCGCTCGCATTAATTATTAATGAATTGATTATTAATGCACTCAAATATGCTTATAAAGATATTGAAAAGCCTACATTAGAAATTAACATTCAGCAAAATAACACCAAAATTCTAATGATTGATATTAAAGATAATGGTATTGGTTTTAATGCTAAAAAAGAACAGAAAAACCATTCTTTTGGGTTAAAACTTTTAAATTCTTTAGTACAACAGTTAGATGGAAGTATAGAGCAAATACTTAATAAAGGAACTCATTGGAAAATCAATTTAAAAACATCTTAAATAAATCATTTGAACATGGAAAATGAAATTGAAAAAGTAAATATTTTTATTGTTGAAGATGAAATTATTTTAGCTGAAGACATTAAATATCGTCTTTCTAATATGGGGTATACCGTTACTGGAATGGCTTCTAATGCAATAGATGCTTTAAAGAAAATAGCAAATAATACAAATATTAATATTATTCTTTTAGATATTACAATTAAAGGTGATTTAGATGGTATTGAATTGGCTACTCTTATAAAAGCTAAATATGATATTCCTTTTATATTCTTAACATCCAATGCTAATAAAGATGTTGTTGAACGTGCTAATAAAACCAATCCGCATGCTTATATTTTAAAACCTTTTAACGATAGGCAAATTGATATTGCTATAAACTTAGCGCTCATAAATTTTCAAAGTAAAACACAAGAAAAATCATTTTCTTTAAATACTAATCTTCTACCTAACTCACAATCTGCATTAAAAATAAAAGACAGTTTGTTTTTAAAAAAAGGACAACATTTTGAACGTGTTGCTTTACATGACATCTTATTTTTACAAGCCGATAGTAATTATTGTAATATTTTTTCGCGCGCTAAAAAATTCACATATGCTACAGTTTTAAAAAAAATAGAAGCTCAATTATCTTCTCTTCAATTTCTAAGAGTTCATAGAAGTTACATTGTTAACATTGATAAAGTTACTGGTTTTGAAGGAAACCAACTTTTTATAGATGATAAGAAAATACCTATTAGTAAAAATTATAGAAACACTGTTTTTAAATTATTTAACACCTTATAAACCTTATTTTAAATGAAGTAATTACTAAACTTTTAAACTCACTGTTTAAAACAATAATTATAACTTACTATTTTAAAACTATAAAAAGCCTTGAATTTTTCAAGGCTTTTTATATATAAACTTAATAACTAGTTTCTTTTATTTAACTAATTTTATTTCTACACGTCTATTTTGAGATCTACCAGCTCTTGTTTTATTAGTATCTACTGGGTAATCTTCACCATAACCAACAGATGATAATCTATTAATTTCAATTCCTGCTTTTTGTACTAAGTAATCTAAAACAGCCTTTGCTCTTTTAGTAGATATACGTTCGTTTGTTAATTTAGACCCTACACTATCTGTATGTCCTTCAATGTTAAATTTTGCTTCAGAATATTCATTCATAATCTTAGCTATTAAATCTAATTTACCTGTAACTCCTGGTTTAAATGTAGTTTTACCTGAGTTAAAGTAAATTGCCTTCGCAAATTTATCTAGTTTCGCTTTTGCTTCTTTTGTTATCACAGGTTTTGGGCATCCATTCATTTCTGCAACTCCTGGTATATTAGGACATTTATCATCCTTATCAACGATTCCGTCTTTATCAACATCAGACCAAGGACATCCATTATTTTCAATAGCCCCAGCAACATTCACACATTTATCTTTATCATCAGAAACACCATCTTTATCAGTATCTGGGCATCCATTATTCGCTACATCGCCAGCTATTTCAGGACAAGCATCATCTTTATCTAAAACAGTATCTCCATCTTTATCTGACCAAGGGCATCCATTATTTTCAACTGGCCCAGCTACTTCAGGACAAGCATCTTTATTATCTAATACACTATCACCGTCTTTATCTCCCCAGGGGCATCCATCATTTTCAACCGGTCCCGCTTCTCTAGGACAAGCATCTAATTTATCTAAAACACCATCTCCATCTCTATCTCTTGGTTTTCCTTGATATATTGGAATTTTTAAACCAAAATATACATCTGCCGTCTTAGATTCTTTTGAGATTAAATTAGATAAAATTGATCCTGAACCTAAAAATATTGGTCCTGCTCTAAGACCCGCTCCCCATGAAAAACCACTATGCTTATTTATTCCAATAGGAGAATAAAAACTAAACCATTTCGATTCAAATCTTGGAGTTAATGAAACATTACTTACAATTGAATTTGCATTCCCTTTTGCTCCTATTACACTTGCATCATAATTTAAGTTCAAATAAAATTTATTATTAATATTATAATCTACAGTTGCATGTAAAGCTGTTGGAAGTGAAATACTAACATCTTCTACTGTTTTTGTTTCAGTATATAAGTTATCTAATAAATCATCTAAATCGTCAAACGAATTAAAAGTATCTTCATTAATATTTACTCTATTAATATCGTATCTAGATTTATTTGATTCTTTATAGTTTATAGATCCTATATCGGTTACAGATAATCCAACTTTTAATTTGTACTTATTCTTATCTTTAAAACTAAAAGATTTTCCACTTTCATTTGTTGTTTTATAGGTTTCATAATCACGTCTCCACTCATAAACAAAACCTAAATCAAACCCAAAACCAGTAGCATCATCAACAATTTCAAAATTATTATCGTTGAAGCCATCTTCAAAATTATTACTATTTGAGTATAATACTTCACCACTTGATGTAATAGCTCCTGTAGTTACAGTTGGCGAAATAATGGTACCATCTTCATCATACGCTATATTAACATTACGTCCTTCTAAAGAAGAATATCCTAGCCCTTGAAGGTATTTTAAAGACACCCCACCTTTAAGAAAATGTTCTTTCTTATTCAATAATACCGTTGCATAAGAACCACCTACTTCTACCCAACCATGAACCGTTGAATATAGATTTCCTTCATTAATATTAAAATCTTCATTTTCATCAAAATCATTATCTACATTATCAAAAAGAGTTCCGTTAATCTCAGATACATTACCTGTAGTTCTTGCTCTAGTAAAAAAAGCTATCGAATGTTTCTCATTTATATTAAACATAAATGAAGGCCCCATAATATCTGCATTTGCAAATAAATTGTTGTCTTCACTAGGAAACCTCTTTGTATTTTTATCACTATCAAAAGTATCATCTCCTAATACATTAAGATCTATTCCAAAGTAATCACTTCCTAAAAAAGCACTTGCTGATAAAATATTAATATCTGTTTTAAAACGAGAATCTACAATATTTGCAGGGTTAGAAAGCACTCCATGTACTCCATTGTAATTATCTGAATTAAACCCAACATAAGATTGAGATTTCATCGCTAGACTACTAAATAATAGCGCTCCTAGTATCCATAATTTTTTCATAAAATTTATGCTATTTTATTATAATTTAAAAAAACGCGAATATACATTTATTTCAAAAAATAACTTAATAATTTTAATTTATCTCTCTATGAATTAACTGTTTATTAAAAACTGTAACGATGAGTAGATAGTTACCTATTGAGTATATAGTTTAAATTACTTCTTTTCAGTTAAAAAAAGAAAGACAACTATCAATATTAATATTAATATTCAATTCTTATTATAGAATATTTATTTTATTTTGATACTAAGCTTTTATTTAGTTACTTTGTATTTCAAAGTTCTTTTAATTAGTTTTAAAAAGTGCTTTAAAACAAAAAAATTACATGAAACAAACTCTTAATAACATTTTATGGTTTTTATTTGTTGCTCTCAATTTATTTTTCTTTGAAGAATCATTGACTTGGTTTTACAAAGTATTAATTGGATTGCATGATTTGTTTAATACCGTATTTTTTTTCCTTTTACTATTTTTTATTGTTAAAAATACTTCTATAAAAAACGAACAATTTTGTTTTAACTATAAAATATTACCCTTAATTGTTTGTTGCTCATCTGTATTTGGATATTATATATCTAAAAACTTTATTCAAATTAATATTCTATCTTTTATCTTCTTTCTTATTTATTTATTTGGTTTTTTAGGTTTCTTTATTTCTAATGATCATTGGAAAAAATATATCGTACCACTTTGTTTACTTGTTATGATGCTGCCTTTTGGTAGTATTCTTGATTTATATATTGGTTTTCCTTTAAGAATTACATCAGTAAATTTAGTCTCAGCTTTCTTTCAATTTTTAGATATCAATTATTTATCTACAGATACCATAATCACTATTGAAAATAACTCCTCTCAAGTCGATTTTAGTTGTAGCGGTATAAAAGGTTTGTGGGCTGCTTTAATTTTTTATTTTACAAACACATGGTTAAAAAAATATAAAATAAACTTTAAATGGTTTTTAATAGCTGGTATATTAATGACACTAGTAGTCTTGTTAAATTCTATAAGAATATTAATTCTTGTTTATTTTGATTTGGTCTTAAAACTACCAGAAATTAGTGATATTATTCATGTTCCTCTTGGCATTTTTGGCTTTGTACTTTCATGTACAATAACTTATTTTTTATCAAATTATTTACTTACTTCTAAAACAACACAACCCATAATAAAAGAGCAGATAAAACAACGTTACAATTTTAGCGTGATGTTTATACTGCTACCCATATTACAGATAGTTCTTTTCCTTTCTTTTAATGAAAAGAAGTTAATGAAACATAATGAAAAGATTAATTACTTCTCTACTAACTTTATTAAATCATGGAACATTAATGATGTTAATTTATCTATTGAGGAAGATAAGTTTATAGAATTACAAGGTGGCAAACTTAATAAATTCTCCTTTTTAAGTAAAAAAATAAAAGGAAGCGGATTTGTACTTAAAAGTAAAACATGGAGGAGTCATCATAATCCTGAACAATGCATAACTTCTGGAGGTAGAGAAATCATAAAATCAGAAACTTTAAAAATAAATAGTAATAATACTATTAAAAAAATTGCCCTCGATAATGGTCAACAAGGTTATTATTGGTTTCAAAATAAAACGGACACAACTGATGATTTCGGAACTAGGGTTTGGAATGAAATTTTTCATCAACAAAAAGGTTGGTTTCTTGTTTGCATCATTTTCAATTCAAATAAAACAGAAAATCAAAAAACACAATTTATAAAACAGATAACAACACAATTAAAAAACAAGCTATGAAAACATTAAAATCAATTTACGCATTTCTCTGTAAGCCCATATTCAGTTATTTCATTTTTTGGGGATGGAATTTTACATTCTTAATTCTATTATTAAACTGTTTAGGTATTTTAGTTTCCACTATTGAAAATGTGATCACAGGTTTTACTCCTTTGTCTTTTTCTATTTGTGTTTTATTCTTTTTACTAATACCTGTAATAAGTATTTTTCTTGGCTTTACAGTACTAAAAAATGATCCTAAAAAATTATTGAAATTCTTTTACGGTATAGAACTCCCATTATGGTTACTTTTTTTATTAAAATTCAGTTTATTTAGAGAGCTAACTGCAGGAAGTAGTCATATATTTTTAGTCTTATTTCTAGGATTAATTGGTTATGCTGTCGAACTTTTTTCTTTGATAAATAAGTTACCTACTTGGTATAAATATGTGCATAAACTATTAGTTTCATGTCTTTTATTTATAGGTATTTATGTTTTTCTAACAGGTATGTTTTATTCATTTCCTATCATCGTTAACTTTTTAATCGAATTCTTTTCTTTTAACTGGGTAGGTTCTTTAATGCATATTAACTTTTTTGCTTTTTTCTTAATTGGTATTCTCTTCTTCATTTTTATTATTATTACAGTTCCTTTGGTTGTTTTTTTACCAATTTTTATTGTATTACTATACACCAAAAGTTTTATTTATAATTTTAATACTGTTAGAATAAAAAAATTAAAATACTTAAGTGTATTTCTATTTGCTCTTAATTTTCTTGCTTTTATATTTCTAAATAATAGTCAACCACATCAAATTGCTTTTGATATAGCAAATAAAGACATGTCAGTTTTAAAAAATAGAACAGAGTTACATGAAAACGAAGAAATTGTAAAAAAAGGGTTATTAAACGCTTATTTAAATAAGTATAGATATATAAGTTCTACCAATAATAATCATATAGAGAAACTATATAAAGATTCTTTTAAAAATGATTTTATTGCTATAAAAGCACAGCATACTTATAATTTTTTAATGAGTCCGTTTTTATTTAAAGGAGATAGAAATAACGATATTAAAAAAGCGCAAGAATTATATGAATCTAATTTTGATATAGGAATTCAAAAAGATAATAAAAATAAGGTTGTAAAAGCATTAAAAACTACTTGGGATGGTGATGGTGCAGAAGCTGGTGTTCTTAATGTAAACCAAGAAAAAGTTTTATTAACAAATCAAGAAATTACGGTTAAAGAACATGAAGGAACTGCTAACATAGAGGTTCATGAAGTTTACAAAAATGTAACATTTGAACGCCAAGAAATATTTTATTATTTCACTATTCCTCCTAATACAGTTATCAATGGTTTATGGTTGAGTGATTCTGATATTCAACCTAAAAAATACACTTTTAAAGTATCTCCAAGAGGTGCCGCTCAGCAAGTTTATAAAGAAGAAGTAAGAAAAAGAGTAGATCCTTCTTTATTAGAGCAAGTAGGGCCTTTTCAATATCGATTAAGAGCTTTTCCTATTTTACCAAAGCGTAAAAATTATAGAGGTCGTAGTAATGGTCTTACTTCTGATGGAGATAATTTTCACTTATGGATAAATTTTAAAACAATACTTTCTTCTCAGAATGACTGGAAAATGCCTCAATTATTAGAGAAAAGAAATGTGTATTGGAATGAGAATTCTGTTAGAACTTTAAATGGTAAAAAGTTAACTACGAAAAACTGGTTACCAAAATCGATACAACCTAAAAAGAATATTGTTAGAAACCAATTCACAGAAACATTGAATGATTCGGTTGCTATTTCTGTAACAGAAAAAACATTCGACACTGAAAATTATTTAGAAGATAAACGAATTTCATTCATTATTGATGGATCTTATAGTATGAAAGATCATTTAGATGATTTAAAGAAAACGTTACATTATTTTTCTGAACAACATATTTCAACACAATCAGAACTAAATTTCATTCATAGAAAATATACAACTAACACTGAGTTTTCTAGATTACAAGATATTAGAAAAGAAGATTTTTATGGTACCATCTCAAACATTGAAGTACTTCACAATTTTAAAAAGCAAAATAAAAATCAAGATTATATTGTATACATAACCGATGAAGGTGGTTATGATGAAACTATTGACTCTTTAACTTCAGTAGATTTTAGTGTTCCTTTAATAGTAGTACACTTAAACGATGCTATTACCCCTATTTATGCTGATGCTTTTTTAGAATCTGTTCAGAATTCTAAAGGTTTTATTACCAAAAACTCAAAAGATATTAATACTAAACTTCATGTTAATGTCGACCCTAATCTAGTAAGTTATCAAGATGGATACGCCTATGAAAAAGTACATTCAATTGAAAAAGGTGTTGATTTAATTAAAGATATAACTGCGTATGAATATATTAATAACACCCAAAATAATACCGCTAAAAAAATAGATTGGTTAGATGAAATTCATAGTATAGCAGTTGAAAATAAAATTGTAACCAAATTTTCTTCAATGATTGTTTTAGTAAACGACATACAAAAGAAACGATTGGAAGAGTTAGAAAATAAAAAAGATAGATTTGATAGAGAAAAAGAAGACGGCAAAGAAGATTTAACCAATCCTCCTGATTTATTTGCGGTAAAAGCAACTCCTGAACCTGAAGAATGGTTGTTAATAGGTTTAATACTTTTATATATAGGTTATCATTATTACTATAAAAAAACAAGAATTAATATTTAATACCATAACAAGGGGTTTAAACCCCTTGTTTTCCTTTTACCCTAAAAATCGCCAACCAGCAGCAAGTGCTTTCCCCATGTATTTAGGCAAACTATTTTTAGTTAAATCTTCTGAAAATTCTCGTCCTGTATCTTTTTTATAAGTTGAATTAATTAGTCTTGTGCAAGAACCTGTAGGATATGTATTGTATTCAATAGATTGCTTTTCACATTCGCTAAGAACTGCAAATTCCATTCGTACTCTCATCTTTTTAGAGTCATTTCCTCCTTCACATAAAACAACGCTATCAATATTTTGATTTTGTAAATGCTCAGAAAACTTTGTTTGAAATTCAATAATATTTTTTATGGTAGCATCTTCTTTTGGAATGGACAACAACTTACCTAGGTTTGTTACAGAATAACTATTTTTATCTCCATCAATAATTAACATACCTGCGGAATTACTCATTATTTCTATGGATAATATTTTCATGTTTTTTTCGGTTTTAAATTAGTATAATTATTTGAAGTTATACTATTCATCTTTAAATCTTAGTTCTAATTTTTATTAAACAATTTTCTATTTGATATTTTGCCTTTACACCTTCCATTTAACACCAATTATTTTCAAAACTAGTGGCATGAGTGAGTAAGAAAACATATCAAAATTAAATTATAGAAATCTAACTTCATCTATTTTCATAGCTGTAAAATCTTCTTCAAAATTTCTAGCACTACTACATTTCCAATCCTCTAGATTCGTTACAAATCCGTTAATTTTTATTAGTATAAATATAATTTCTATTCATAGCTATGCTAAAATAGAAAAACTATCTCAAGTTTTATATTAAGATAGTTTTTAAGATTGTTGTTCTTGTTTATTCTTTATCGCCAATAGCTTTAAAAACTA
>CALISK010000339.1 GCA_938041625.1 uncultured Tenacibaculum sp.
CCAATTCTTTATAAAGATATTCAATGATTTTTGTTTTTAGTTCAAAAACGTTTCCGTCATTATGTGTTATTTCTCCAAGCAAAACAACTTTGACATTTTTAAGATCTTTCTTTAAGAATTGAAAGTTATCAGAGATATTTATTGTTTCTATTGAGTTATTTTGAGCACCTACTGAAAAGTTAAGTATAAAGAAAAAAACAAAAATTATTTTTTTAGTCATAAGCTATATTCTAATTGTTTGATTTAAATAGTTATAAATATGAAATTATATTTAGAGTTTTAAAGTATCTTATCTTGTTTATTCAGCCTTTCTTTTATCAATTAAGTCACGTAATTTTAAAATTGGGATTACTTTATCAATTTTATTTTCATCTAATTTCTTCCAATCTATCCACCCAATTTCAATGGTCGTATCATATTCTCCTATTAAATTGTCTAACAAAATATAAATTGCATTTTGCATTTCAGGTTTTCCATTATAATTACGAATATTTAATTCAATTCCTAACTCTCTTTTTGTCTCTTGATATTTAAAATATAAGTCATCGTAACTAATTTTAAATTCCCCGAAGTTTAACTCAATTTCATCATCAAAAATTCTTTGTCTGAAAGCATGAAACTGCCAATTTTCAATTTTTGGAGCATTATTAATAAGTTTAATAACCGAAGGGAAATTTTCTTTTATTCCATCGGCAGAAACTGTTAATACACGAACTCCATTTTTATGTACTGGGCTTAATTCAAAGACTAAATCAGATTGTACTTTTTGTAATTTATTAGATAGTTTATCAAATATTTGTTCTCTTATTTCAATGTTTTCAATTTCTTTATAATATGTTTCTTGATTTTTAGTAAACCAATTCCAAAATTTTTCTTCTTTTGATTGTTTATTAAATAATGAACATCCCATAAGTAAGATTATAATTGATAGTATGGTTAATATTTTAGACATAGGTATTTTTAGGTAGTTGGTGTAATAATATTAAGAGATATAAAATACATTTAATGTTAAATTTAATCTAGATCTCTAAATTGTCAAATTAGTTAATTTTAATAACTTTTATTAAGGACTTAACTTTTTATTATTTTTTACCAATTACAGTCATAGTCCAATTATTATGTTCTTTATTTGGTTTTTCATAGGGATGATCGAAAGTAAAATAAACACCATTTGTTAATTTAACCTCAATATAACCAGTGCTATATGTGGTTTTACTATAGTTTAAATTTAAAGAGTTTAATTCTGTTATAGTAGTTAATAGGTTAGGACTTGCTTTATCGTTTGATAGAATCCACCAATTAGATATTGATATACTTTCTCCAAAATCAATATTAGAAACATAATCTGTGAAAATTCCACTTAATTTATTTTTGTTATCAAAGTGTAATTCAATATTCCCATACCTCCATACTCTTGAAGATTCTTTAGTTTCTCCATTTAACCAATCTTCAGGCGAGAACCCTTGATTTATTATTTCAGTTTTAGTTTCTCCAAGTTTAATAAAACCGAATTTTCCTGTTTTAATAAATTCTATAAAATCAATATCTACTTTAATTCGATGCATATTTTATTAATCTCTGAAGTTATTCTGTGTTAGTTTTAAAGCTGTATAATTTGATTGTAAATTTAAATCCTATTGCAATACGTTCTCTCATAAAATTTATCATTTATTTCAACACTTTTCACCAAGTTATTTTTTTAAAAGTATTCTATATTTTAAAGTCTTTTATAGTGTTATAAAAGTTCAATATATGAAATGTAGCATGTGAGAAAATATTATATTTTAGGTTAAATATAAGTCGATTTTTCAAAAGAAAGTTCGAATCTTTATGTTAATAAAGATCCGAACTGTTTTCTTAAAAAAAAAAATATTCTATTCGGTTATTTTTTTAGAATAAGATTAATTTTTTCAATCATTTTTTTAGCATTACCACGCGTACCTCCGAGTTGAATAGCTGTTTTATAATTTTTGAGAGCTAAAGTATATTGCTTATTTGTATAGTAAGTTTCTCCTAAACTATCATATATGTTTGCATTATTAGGGAATTCAGAAATAGCTAATTTGAATATTTTTATACTTTCATTTACTTTTTCAGAAGATAATAAGTCATAACCAAGGCTATTTAATTCTCCTGGATTTTCAAAGCTGTAGGTATTTGAATATCCTTTTTTTAAGTCATAATAATACTGAATACCCAAATCAATATTTTCATGACATTTACTACGTATTTGTCTGTAGATAGATTTTTTTGGTAAACTAAAAGATTTACCTTTCATTATTTTATGCACAGATCCAATTATTTCAAAGGATTGATTTTTATTGTTAGACATTAAAATAATGTTGAGGTCATTTTTAAATTCACTCATAAAAGCCGCTTCAAATTGATAAAATTGACCGCCATGAAGATGTGTTGTGAATAAATTATCAGATGAGCCTAGGCTTGTTTTTTGATTTTTAAAATATTGATTTTTAAGAAGTGTTTTTAATGATTTTTTAGTAATCAGTTTATAATTATGTAAAGCTGTAATCCATTTATTTAAATCATCAATAGAAACCCATAACCAACCTTTACTTGATGAGTTTTCAGTAGCATTTTGTTTATGTGTATCAAAACTCCTAGTTCTATTTGGATAATCATAAGTAAGGTCAAAACCTACATTTTTCATTTTTAAAGGGATAATTATATTTTCTTTCACAAATTCTTGAAATGTTTTTTTTGTAACATTTTCGATAATTCTTTTTTGAAGAAAAATACTGTTGTTATTATAGTAAAATTCAGAACCTGGTTCAAATGTTAAACTAGGTAATAGTTGTAATTTTTTTAAAATATCGTTATCGTTTTTTACATTCTTATAATCAATTTGAGGAACTCCACTAACGAAGTTTAAAAGATGTTTGATGGTAACTTTTTCAGACCAAGCTGGTAGCCCTAAATCAAATTGAGAAAGTTTATCATTTAAGTTTAATTTTCCTTTCTCAATTAACATCATAATAGATACAGAAACAAATTCCTTTGCAATTGAACCTGGACTGAAAATAGATTCTTTTATTAGCTTAGTTTGTTCTGAACCATCTGTATATCCAAATGATTTTTGATAGACAAGAGAATCGTTTCTGGTAACTAATACATTACCATTAAAAATACCTCTGTTGTAACTAATCTGCATTAGTGAATCAATAGTTTTATTGTATTTCGAGAAAGGTTGTGTTTCTTGTTTCTGTGCGTTGATATTTGTTAAAAAGAGTAAAGAAAGAATAATAATTTTGTTCATGTTTTTTATTTAAAAGACATGATGATTTTAGAATTGTTACGGTATTTCTATAATCTCAAATAGGAATAAAGTTAAAATTTACACTTATTCGCTTAAGAAATTAATCGATTAATTAACTAAATATGTATCAAGTAGGAGAGAAGATAGATAATTTTTGTATTAATTATTATTGTTTTTAACGATAGTTTTTATCCATCATAACGTATTTCGGTTATTTTATAATCTTCAGTTTCTATATCTAAAATATGATCAGACATAAAATTATCACCTCCAGATATGTCAGCAAATAATTTTTCGTTTTCTCCAAGGGTAATTGTTGCACTAAAAACTTCTATAGTATCAAACCAATTTGCATTAGCGACGTCATTTGTGTATTTACTTAATTTTGCATTATAAAATTCAATTAATTCATTTTTACAATTGCTAAGCCAATAAATATACTCAATGATTTTTGCTGAATGATCTTCAAATTTATGATTTTCATCAATACATATTTTGAACCGATTTTGTTTTACAATTTTATTAAAAACAACAATGTTTTTTTGAGTAATAAAAGTGTTTTTATTTTTCGGATCGGTATTAAAGTCTTCTAATAAAAGTTTAGATTGTATATTTTTTTTACGAAATTTTCTAATATCTTTTACTACAAAGCTATTTCCGTGTGATTTTGCTTTCTGTTCTAAAATATATTTTTTTTTGAATTGTTTTTTATCATTTAAATTAACAATTGTTTTAAAGATATCATAAGCAGATTGGTGGTAACCTAAAAGAGTATAAATATTAGTCAATATTTTGCTGCTATTTTCTGTTTTTTGTGCCTTTTCAAGCTCATAAAGTAAATCATATAGTTTAGAAGTACTTTCTTCAGAATTATTTGAATTCCTATATTCAACAGAAAACTTTATATATTCTTTTTGATAGTTTGTTTTCATAAATATATTTTATATTCTAAATAATAATTATTGTTAATAGGTTTGTATATAAACCATTTCAAAAACAAGTTAGATCCTTCTCGAGTAAATTGATTGACTTAAAAACACAGACCTTTCTGTAGGCCTAAAATGCGTTATGTTTTTGTAGGTTGTTAAACGCATTTTTTTATTTGTACCTCATTTTCGTCGTTATTAATTTCGATTTGTCATTACAAGTTTTTTTAACAATTGAAGTGGATTTTTTGTAATTTCTTTTCGATATTAAAATCTCAATTTTACAATCATTTTTATTTTCTACAAATCTAAACGCTGATTTAAAAACTCCATTTTTGATTTCTATTTTCCATTTTTCACTTCCGATTGATGATTCGTCTAAAATTGCAATTCCATATTTATAATCTCTAGGTTTCCAATTTACTAAGCTTTCAATTCGATATTGAATAGAACTACTATCTCTTGATTTTATTTGCAATGCGTTTGTGAATGTAGTATCATTTCTTGTTTCTATTCCAGTAAAGATAGCTCTTTGGTTATTGCCTAGAATCTCTTTGTAAATTAGTTCTTTGTCTTTCGTTAATCTTTTATTCGCTTGTTTTTTGATTATTTTTTCTGTAGCTTTTTTAAGTGATTCTCCTAATTGATTTACAACATGTAAAGTCCATAAATAATATCCACCTATTAGAAGTATTGGAACAGATATCGCCACAATACAACCTATTTTTCCTTTTCTTTCTTTTATTTCGTTTTTAGACCGACTCATTTTAATTTTTTAAGTGTTGTTGTAAAGCATTTTTAGTGATAATAGTGAATCCAATTACTCTCATAATTATCGTCAAAATTCTGTTTTAAGTCAATTCCAATTTCAAATTCTTCTCTTTTCCAATAATTGAACTTATCATATTCATTTAATAGATCAAAATATTTATCTTCAATCAGTTCAAATTTAGCTAATTTTTAAATGTCATCCTTTTGCTCATCTCTATAAATGAATAAGGTAACGTATTCAAAACATCTAGAAATTGTCCAAATTTCGGGAAGTTCTAATTCCGCTGTATAGCATTATACTTCCAATAGTATTCAAACCTTCTTTAAAAATAGGACTTTAGAGTTCGTGAATTGAATCAGCTTTTAAATTTTTAGGAGTATAATTTAATAAATC
>CALISK010000340.1 GCA_938041625.1 uncultured Tenacibaculum sp.
ACTATTGAAGGACATGTGGGAAGAAGTTTGAAAAATAGATTACAAATGTCTGTTTTTCCTGATGGAGAATATGGTAAAAAAGCTATTACTCATTATAAAGTATTGGAAAGATTTACATATGTAACTTTAGTACAGTGTAAATTAGAAACAGGAAGAACACATCAAATACGTGCTCATTTTAAACATATTGGTCATACTCTTTTTAATGATGAAAGATATGGAGGAAATCAAATTTTAAAAGGAACTACTTTTACAAAGTATAAACAATTTGTAGATAATTGCTTTAAAATATTGCCAAGACAAGCATTACATGCTAAAACATTAGGATTTATTCATCCTACTACAAATGAATTTATGCAATTCAATTCAGAAGTTCCTGAAGATATTAATGCTTGTATCGAAAAATGGAGACGTTACGCTTCTAATTCATTGTTAGAAGAATAGAATGTATAAAGAATAGATAAAATCAATTTTCGTGAGAATCGCGTATTTAATTTTTAACGGGTGTTAAGGTTGAATACGCGATTCTCACAAACATGAAATAATTAAAGCATTATAAAAGAGAAAATAATTTTATTAATATTATAAGGAAAAGCGTTGTTGTGTTAGTTTTAAAATTAAATTCTATCTCTAACCAAGCTCATAATTCTTTCAAACTGTTCTTTTAATCCCATATCAGAATTATCAAATTCAATAGCTTCTTTAGCTTTTAAAAGAGGAGAGTCTTTACGAGTAGAATCTATATGGTCGCGTTCTTGTACGTTTTGTAAAATATCTTCATAACTTACATTATCACCTCTATCTAATAGTTCTTTATACCTTCTTTTAGCTCTTTTGTCAGCAGAAGCAGTCATAAAAAGTTTTAATTTAGCGTCAGGAAAAACAACAGTACCAATATCTCTACCATCCATAACTATACCTTTGTCTTTACCCATTTCTTGTTGTTCTAAAACTAACTTTTTTCGAACTTCTGAAACAGCTGCAACTTTACTTACAAATCTTGAAACATCAATAGTTCGTATTTCTTTTTCAACATTTTTGCCATTTAAGTACATTTCAGCAAAACCAAGTTCTTTATTAAAGTTAAATGTTAATTTAATATTATTTAGAGCGTTAATTAATTCACTTTGTATAAAGTGAGTTTCATTTATGTAGTTTTTTTGCATGGCATATAGAGTAACAGCTCTATACATTGCCCCAGTATCAACATAAATATAGTTTAAACTTTTAGCTAACTCTTTAGCAATTGTACTTTTTCCAGTAGATGAAAATCCGTCAATAGCAATGATAATTTTATTGTCCTTCATAATAAAGTGTAAAATTAAACAAATATAAAGTTTAGATCAATTATTTGAAGTAATTTAATATTTAGTAGAATTTTTATGTAGTCTCTCTCTGTTTAAATTAATAGAAATACCAAAAGTACTTACATTAGAAGCAGAATGGAATCGTGAATAAGCATAGTTCAACTTTATTTTATTCATTCGTAAACCAAAACCAAAAGAAATACCCCCGAAAGTTCGAACGTTTTGTTGTTGAAGTTCTTTACTTCTTCTAAAATTATAACCAACTCTAAAGTTAAAAGCTTTCTTAGGAAATAGTTCAGCACCAATAATAACATGTCGAAAAATATTATCTATAAAAGAAACTTTTTCTTCTGTTATATTACCATCGATATCAGTAGTGTTATTAGATGGATTAGAAGCACTAATATTCCATTTTTGCATATTATCTATAGTAATGTAACCACGAACAGGAACATTTTCTAATAAATAAGAAGCACCAATAGCAATTTCAAAAGGAAGTTTTTCTATTTCTCCATTAAAAGACGCTAGTTGTGTACCTATATTTCTTAATACTAAAGAAAAAACATAAGGCTTGTTATTATTATAATAGATTGCGCCTAAATCAAAAGCAAAAGCACTTGTAGAAAAATTAGCAATTGCTCCATAAATAAATTTTAAGTTTCCACCAATATGGATATTAGTAGTAGGAATTTGATAAGAATAACCGAGAGATATAGCAAGATCACTTGCGTTAAAAGTACCAGTTTCATTTCCTTCAGTATCGGCAGCAATAAGAGTTCCGTAATTTATATAAGTAATGTTAGAATGAAATGTTTGAGAATATCTGTTAAATCTATGCGCATAAGAAACAGAACCTATGGCTATATCAGCTAAATAACTGGTGTAATTTACAGAAATATTTCGATCTAAATCTAAATTTATGGTAGCTGGGTTCCATTTAGGTTGATCAACATCTCCTAATAATGTTAAAATTTTCCCACCTAAAGCTGTTTGTCTGGCATTTGTTGAAGTATTTAAAAAAGACAGTGTAGCAATACCTCCTGTTTGAGAAAAACAAAGGAAATTAGTGAAAAATAAAAAAATAATAGTATACTTATACATATTAAAGGTAACTATAATAAATCCGTAAAATTAACGTATTAATCATTATAAAAGTGTTTAATAAACTATAATAATGTATGAGGTAAGTTTTATATTGTGTTAGTTAGTTGAAATTAAAAGATATTAGATTGTATTATAATGATAAAGAAAAATAATTTTATTAACTTAAAGATTAAATATTTAGATTTTTTTTTGATGAAAATTATGTTAAAAAAGTAAAATATGACAAATAAATATTACATTTATTATAAAATCAATATATTTGTGTGTTCCATTAACCTTTGTTTATGGAATTAATAGTCCCCATCTATTATGTGTAAGTATGTTAAAATAAAAAAGGCAGTTTGTATACTACTATATTTTATAAGTAGTGTTTCTTTATATGCACAAACTTTGCAAACTCCTAGGATACCAGAAAGTTTTTTCTGTAGGAATAGTACAAATACTAATATTGAATTCTTGTTTGATTTTAATGGGGCAGCTTTTGATGCTAGTAATGAGTTTATTATTGAGTTATCTGATGCTACTGGGGATTTTTCATCACCTACAAATGTAGGAAGAATAACAGGAGAGAATACAACTTTTTTCGATATTGTAGCAAGGTTTGATTTACCAGTATTAAGTTATGGAGATAGCTATAGAGTTCGAATTGTTTCTACGATGCCAGCAATGGAAGGCCCTTCTTCTCCTCCTTTTGAAGCCTATTATATGACTTCAGAATCTTTGATATTAAATGGTAGGGATAATGTTGTGTTGTGTGGAGGAGTTTCACAAACAGTTTCTGTAAATGAGATAGATCCAATATTTAATTATGTATGGTATAAGGATGATGTTGTTATTAGAGGGGAAGTGACATCCTCTTTAGAAATAAGTCAACCAGGAAGGTATTATGCCGCTATAGATTATGGGGCTTGTACAAGTTCAGGGGTAGAATCTAATTTTATTGATGTAACATCTGTATCACCTACTGGGTTAGTTATAAACGGCGATAATACAGTTGAAATATGTGCGAATGAAACCTATGATCTAGTCGCAAGTGTAGATGATACTTCATTTGTTTATAAATGGTTTAGAGATGGTATCCAAATAACAGGTTTACCGGATTATTCACCAAATTATGAAGCTCCAGTTGGGAATCAGTTTGGAGAATATTATGTAGAAATAGAAGTTGGAGGTTGTACAAGTAGGTCACAGCCTGTAACAGTGCAACAAAAATCTGATGCCGGCTTTGAAGTAAATATAGAAGCGCCCGCTATTAGAGTTAGGTTGCCAAGAGAAACAATAGAGTTAACTATAACTCATAATTCAAGTTCAGCAACTATCATGTGGCTTAAAGATGGTGTTCCTTTACCGGCTAGTAATTCTTTACAATTGAATGCGGTAGAAGAAGGGGTGTATTGTGCAGTAGTAGTAGATAATTCATCATCATGTCCTGTATCAAAAAAATCAGCAGAATATACTGTTTTAGATGTAACAGAGATTGTACCAACAATTAGACCAGGAGCAGGTTATGCTGATTGTAATAATGAGGAAACTATTTTATCTATAGTAGGTATTAAAGGGAAAGCAACAGATGGTAATGAGTATGATTTAACTTCAGATCAAATTGATAGTTTAACATTTCAATGGTTTAAAGATGGAGCACAAGTAGCAGGAGCAACTAATGAACAATTAACTATAGATTCATATAATGATAATGGGAGTTATTATTTAAATGCTATAATAAGTGCTACAATGTCAGCTGATTCTAATATGATTGGGGTGTTGTTAACAGTAACTGGAGTCGAAATTATGTCTTCATCAGTTTCAAATACATTGTGTCCTGGAGGAACCATAACATTTAATTTAGATTTAGTTACTGGTTTTATATACAAATGGTTTAAAGACGGAACAGAGTTTACAGTTGCAGATCCAGGAAACGTAGAAATTACTGAAGTTGGTGTGTATAATGTGACTTTCGAAGGTTTTGGTTGTCTTAATAATGTAGAACAAATAGAAGTTATAGAGTTTGATGCAACTGTTTTAGAAGTTTCACCATCTTCAACAGCAGTATTAACCCCAGGAGAAATTGTAAGGTTTGAAGCAACAGGAGCCGATTCTTATGAATGGTACAATGAAGCAGGAGATTTATTATCTTCAAATGAAATTTTAGAAATAGATGTTTTAGGAACCTACACTTTAGTAGGATTAGTAGATACTTGTAGAGCAGAAATAGAGGTTAATGTAGTAGAAGATGATGGTAAATTAATAATACCAAATATAATTACACCTTTTAATGAAGACGGAGCAAACGACACATGGGAGTTACCTAATCGATTTGCATTTCAAACAGATGTACAGGTAATTATATATAATTCGAGAGGTAAAGAAGTATTAAATACAACAGATTATCAAAATAATTGGCCAGTAGACAATAATTTGAAAGATGGAATGTTATTCTATTTTAAGGTTATAAAAAGTGACAATTTAATAAAAGCGGGAACAATTTCTATATTGCAATAATTTTATGGTAAGGAAAATTACTTTTGTATTATTTTTTATAATGTTACACCTAACATGTTTTTCACAAACAAGTATAGGTGAAGATGAATATAATGGGTTTTCTTCAAGAAGTTTTATGAAGTTTAATAACTTTATGACAGTTCCTACATTTTCATTATTACATAGAGATACACCTACTATAGAAGCTATAAGTAGAAGCTCTAACATAGAATTTGAAGATGCTTCAAGGTTACATGTAGTTAGTTACTCAGGTAAAATGAGAGATAATGTAGGTGCAGGTATCGCTGTTTTTCAACAAGAAATTGGTGTTTTTAAAGATTTTGGAGCGATAGTTAATTATGCATACCAATTAAAAATGGGAGCAAAAAATAAATTAACATTCGGTTTTAATTTCTTTTATAGTAGAAGAGGTATAGATCAACCAAGAGTTTTATCTAATGGGCCAGATCCATTAATAAATAACTATCAAGACAAACCTGTAGTTGTTTTACAACCAGCAGCAACATTCTCTTTTGGGAGTTTTGATGTGGGGGTGTTTTTTGAAAATTTAGGAGATTTTAATTTAAAAACGAGCAATTTAGTAACTTCTTTTGCCGATAAAACAATTTCTGGTCATGCAGCTTATACCTATAAATTTAATAACTCGGGAGGTTTGTTTCAAAATACTTCAATAAGATTATTAGGTATTGCAAGAAGATCTAAAATAGATGGTTTTTCTTATTCAGGTACTGTTTTAGCCGATTTGCCAAAAGCAGGTTGGGTTAAAGTTGGTTATGATAAATTATTTGGGTTGAATGCAGGTTTTGGTGTTAATCTAAATGAAAGATTATCAATTGGTTTTGCATATGAAAAACAAGAAAATTTAAGTGGTACTAACGAAGTAGGTTTAATATATAAATTAGGAAGAAGAAAGAGCAAAAGAGGAAATTCTAAAGTAGGAGGAGTAACAGTTACATTACCTACTAATGAACCTATTGAACGTAGAGAAGATAAATACGAGGATCCAGAACACAATGATCTTGCTAATGAAGTTAGAATAGCACAAGATTCAATAGATGCATTAAATAGAAAGGTGAATGCAATGTTAGAAACATTCAAAATAAAGCCTAAAGAGGAAGTTAAACAAACTCCGAAGCCTAATAAT
>CALISK010000341.1 GCA_938041625.1 uncultured Tenacibaculum sp.
TGATACAATGGTTCATTTAACAGAAGAAAATGATTTTATAGTTTTAGAAGGGGATGAATATTTAAGCTCTCCAATAGATAGAAGACCTAAATTTCATTTATATAAACCTAACATTGCTTTATTAAGTGGTATTGCATGGGACCATATTAATGTTTTTCCTACTTATGAGAATTATGTAGAGCAGTTTTCAATTTTTACAGATTCATTGATTCATGGTGGAATAATGGTATACAATGAAGAAGATAAAGAGGTGAAACGTATCGTAGAAGAATCGTCTAATTCAATTAAAAAATATGCTTATAATACTCCAGGATTTTCTATAAAGAATGGAGTTACCTATTTAGATACTACAGAAGGGGAGTTACCTTTAGAAATTTTTGGAAATCATAATTTGCAAAATTTAGCGGGAGCAAAGTGGATTTGCCAGCATATGGGGATAGATGAAGAAGATTTTTATGAGGCTATTGTTAGTTTTAAAGGGGCAAGTAAACGATTAGAGAAAATAGCAGAAAATAATGGAACAGTTATTTTTAAAGATTTTGCACATTCACCGTCTAAAGTAATAGCAACTACCGGAGCTGTTAAAGAACAATATTCAAATAAAAAGTTAATAGCATGTTTAGAATTACATACATATAGTAGTCTAAATACTGAGTTTTTAACTGAATATAAAGGAGCTTTACAAAAAGCAGATATTGCTGTTGTTTTTTATTCACCAAAAGCATTAGAAATAAAAAAACTAGATACAATTACGAAAGAACAAATAGCAAAAGCATTTGAAAGAGAAGATTTAATAGTTTTCACAAACCCTAGTAAGTTTAAACAATTTTTGTTTTCTGAAAATTTAAAAGAAAGTGCTTTGCTTTTAATGAGTTCTGGGAATTATGGGGGGCTAGATTTTGAAGAAGTTAAAGCTTTGATTTAGGTTTTAAATGTTTTTTATACCAATTTATATCAGTGATTTTAGAGAAAACAAATTTAAAATATGATTTTTTATAGAAAGATTTAAGAATAATTTTAATTCGTTCTTTTATCCAAAGAAGTTTTAAATGATACTTAAACTGATTGTTTTTTGAACTTAATTTCTTTATACAATCATCAGTATATTTTTGACTATGTTTGGCTTTAATAATATTTAAGTTTTTAGGTCTATCTAGTATTGTAGTATATAAAAGTATTCCACAATTAAGCTCTTTTTGAAGAGAAGTATCACTTAGTTTAGTTGAAGATGTTAATTTTTGTCCAATTAAGAAAAAATCATAGATAGCTCTTAAATGAATATTTTTAATTAAGTAACTGTTATCGTTAATAAGTTTAGAAAAAACAGACAATTTCATTTTATCATTATTGGATAAAAAAGTAATTTTATTTTTCTTTATTAAAGAGTTTTTAATGGTAGAATAATTAAACGATTTTGATTTGTTTAACACAAGCGCACTCTTATGTATTTCAAGAGCGGCAATTTTATCTTTATTGGTAATTCGAGGTAAATGCCTGTGATCATCGAATAATTCAGATACTTTGTGATGATATCCATTTTTTTGAAGTATTTCAAAAGCATTTTTACAATCATTTAAATCAACTAAAAAATCAATATCGCCGACCATTCTTTCGGCTATATCATCGTATAAACCTTCCAATAAATTTCCTGTTCCTTTTAAAAAAATGGGGGTTATGTTATTAGCTAAAAGAAGTTCATTTATTTCTTTAGCTTGCTTTATAATCTGTAAATTACGTTCTCTATTTAAATCGGTGATATGGTTCATGTAAGAAACTAAATCTTCAGGGAGGTAATGTAGAAAATTAGCTCTTTTTAAATTACAATATAGAGCAGGGAAAACATAATGAGCAGTACTTACTTTTACAATAATATCCCAATCAATTGTACTATTATTTAACTCTTTCTCAATAGTTGTTTTATTGTGTTTTTCATGGTTGATGGTTAAACATTTTCCTATAAAAAATAAAGCTTCTTTAGATGTCATTATTTAATAGGTTTTTAATAGTAGTAATCATTTTTTCATTGTTAGAATATGTTAATTGATAACAGTTCAAATTTTCGAACCAATTAAAAAAAACAGATACATTTTCCGTTTTATTAGAAATCCATGAATCTGGAATTAAACGCTCAAAAGCCTCTGTTTTAAGTATACTATTGAATTTTAAATTAGAGTCTTTTTCATACTTAATGAAGACTATGTTTTTACAAGGAAGATTTTTATTGTAATCAGTTATTTTAGGAGGGAGGTACCTTACGATTTTTTTAAGTCGTTTAAAATTAAATTCAGCAGAATTATTTAGTTCAGGGTAAATAGGTAGTAAAGTTTCTAAGCTGTTTTTTTTAATGGAAATAGCAGAAGGAAAAGTGAAAATATGTTGTTGTTTTGCATCTACAGGAACAAAATCGTCAGCTAAACAAGTTAAACCACTTGCCTGTAATAGTGCTAAAGAGGTACTTTTTCCATTCCCTGAATCTCCTAATAAAAGTAAAGAATTGTGATTGTTTCCAATACCTGAGGCATGAAAAACACCTAACCATTCATCTTCCTTTTTTTTGTGAATCTGTTGTACAATATACATTGATACTTTACCTTGAAAATAATGAATATCTTTTATATGCCAAGAATCAATAAATGTGTTATTGATGACTAAAGAAGTATAATTATCTTTAGTGAAAACTTGATAGTGATGGTCAAAATTTTCTGAATGCTCGATTTCTAAGTGAGCAAATTTTGGATGAATTAGATAAACTTCAAAATCAGTTTGAAATTCTATTTTAAAAACTAAGCCATTAATTTGATAGTATTTAAAAGTATTAAAAGAAGTAATATTAATAGGAATTTCTTTTTCCTTTTCAATTTTATCTATAGTATTGTTTTTTAAATATATTTTTTCATAAGTGTCTTCAACAAACTGAGTAGTTTTTGTAAAAGAATCTTTAAAATTACTAGCTAAATTAGAAGCTATTATTTTATGATCTACTTTGTTATCAAAATCTTTTAAAATAGAGGCTACAATAGGGTTAACGACTAAGTAATTATTAGATTTAGAAAACCAAACTACTGTTGAATTATCATCTATGTTTTTTGTAATTATTTTTTGTTCCATTGTAGGCACAAAATAAAAAAAACCTCAAGAACTTTTTGAGGTTTTTTAAAATATTTAAAAAATTGAAGAATCTTAATTGTTAGTAAAAGTGAAGTCATTTATTTTTTTAAGTTCTATATTAAAATTAATTCTTCTTTACAATGAATGTTTTTATAATTAAGGATTTATTTTAAGATAATTTTTTTTGTAAGAATTCCTTTTTCAGTATTTAATTTAACAATATAAATCCCCATAGAGAAATTAGGAATTTCAATTTTATTAATACTATTAGATATTATTTGTGTACTCATTAATTCTTCACCTAGAATGGAGTATACATTTATGTTGGCTTTGCCTTGTAACCCCGTAATTGTAATTTCTCTATTGTTAGATTTATAAAGATTTATTTTATTTCTTTTTGTTATAATTTTTTCACCACTTAAACTTTTAAAAGAAGTATGTATATAAAATTGCCCAACTCCATCAGATTTATCTTTTAATTTAGTAGTGTAATTTTCAACAGGTAAATTTGTAAATGTATTATTACTTCTATCTTCTAAATATATTTTAATACCTGTTGGTAAGTTTTGAGTATGTATAGTAAACTCTATTTCTTTATTCGCTTCAGAAATTAAACCTATAGGAATAATTATTTCCTCATAATTTGAATCTGGTAATGTTTGAATAGCTAACTTTTTCCCTTTGTTTTCAGAAATCAATTCTGAAAACAGAGTAAGTTCTGAAGTGTCTCCATCAAATATTTTAGAATCATACCCATTATCAAAACCTGTTGTTTTATTTTTCGCATAGAAAACTTTGGTAGATTTTTTATGATTTCCATCGCTAATAAATAATTCAAACATTGTTTTAGGGTTTTCTCTTTTAAAAGTATTATTAGTTTGATGACTTTGGTTAGATATAGCAAAAGTGACAAGATCACGACCATAAGTATCATTAAGAGGAATGGGAAGAGTAGTTACTGCATCAATAAAGAAACCTTGAGCAGGAGCAATCTCTATTGGGTTCATAGCATTGTGAGTCTCATAATTATTACCATTCCATAACCAAACAGTTTGTTCACTAAGTTTATCGGTATTATTTGCAGTGAAAATAGTTGAATTTATATAAGAAGTAAAAGGGTTTCCAATTAAGTTAAAGTTATTTCGTGATCCTAAATTGATATTTGTATTAATATTAGTTGAGTTTAGATTTCCTTTAAAAGAAATACGTTCTGGAGTGGCAAGCTTTACAGAAAAACCAGTCCCATTTTCTAAACTTCCTGTACTACTTTTATTAGCAAAATCCCAAGATTTAGTACCCATATTGAGGTATGTACCGTAACCAATATTATCATCCATTCCAATTGCTAAACTATTATTAGTTATAATGTTTTCTAGACGAGTGCCTGAAACAGGGGAAGACATTAAATGCCAATTAGTAGTTGTTATATTTCTTTCATAAGTAACCATTCCTGTAACTTGTGCATTTGCAATTAATGTAGCTCCAGATTTTAAAAGAATACTATTTATAGTTAATGCAGATGAAATAGTAGGGTAATTTGTTAAATCAGCAGGAATAATAATATCAGAAGTAGTTGAAGGAATTATTCCATCTAACCAATTTGTTGTTTTCGTCCAATTGGTATCAGTAAAACCAATCCATTTTATAGTTGAAGAAAAAGAATCATTATTAGAGTTGTTTCTTCCAGGAGAAAATAACACAGAATTAGAAGCTATAGATGAATGTTTAATAAATGGCCCTGTAATATCTATAGATCTAGCAATAGATTGATTTTTTGAGGCAGTATTTCCATAAATTTCATTTATAATAACATTACCAAGTTCATTTTTAATTTTAACGGTATCACCTCCATTATTTAAACTCAATCTTCCACTAGAAGCAACTTGTACCAAACCAGGGATAGTTATAGGATTACCGCCTCCAAAAACAACAATAGTTTCATTAGCTGGAATTATAGTTCCGTATGGAAAAATATGTCTATCTGATTGATTGTCTGCTAAAATCCATCCAGAAATGTTTAAATTAGCTCCAGAAGTATTATAAATTTCGATAAACTCATCTTCATTATTACTAATATTTCCATCTCCATTAGCATCTCCATTTGTAACATCAGGATCTGCATGAATTTCATTAATTATTATAGGACTTAATTCATTATCTTCATTGGTAACTACTATTATTCGATTAACTCCATTATATTCATTATCTGAAGAAGAATTATTAACAGAAATAGTGATAGTTACATCAACTTCTCCATCAATATTAGGATCATCTACCCCGGTTAATGTTATGGTTTGTGGGGTGTTCCAATCTAAATTGGTGAAAGTTAGTTCTGAAGGACTAGAGATTATTTCATTAGTATTATCACTTACAATATTGAGAATAACATTTGTTGTTGGTTGTTTATCTAAAACAGCAGTAAAAGAAACAGCATCACCATTTTCATTTGTATTACTAGATATATTCCCTAATGTAATTCCAGTTTTAATAGCTCCAATCCATTTTCCAGGATCAAAATGAGTTGTATTTCTTGGGGTATTGGTGTGTGAGGTGCATCCATTTACCATATTATCAGCCCAAACATTCCACTCAGATTCTATCCATATAGCATTACTTGTAGTAATAGAAGGTGTTCTTTCTGCTCTACCATCTTTAAATTCATGGCATGTATTAGTACCATCTTCACCAGGAATTCCAAAAATATCAACAATAACATTATTTTTAATTAAAGCAATGGTATCATCTCCATTAGAATTAACAAGATTTGTGTTAAAATTAGAGTTTATAAAATAAGTAGTATAGAAATCATCTTCTTTTGCAGCAATTAAAAAGAAACTATTAGCAGGAATAATTCCATTTAAATGAACATCAGAATTAGGAGTTGTATTACTATTTGTCCATCTTCTTAAAGCATATTTTTCTGAATTTAAATCTATATCAGTATTACTGTAATTATATAACTCTAAATATCGGGCGTTTAAATTGTCTTTAGGGTCGGCAATTTCAGTTATTAGAATTTGCCCCCATACAGTTGTATTTACAAAAATTAGACATAGTAATAACACAAGAGAAGTACTCTTTTCTTTTTTCATAATTTTTTACTTTTTCGTTTTCAGTTACGAACTTAATAAAAAAAATGAATTATTTTAGAAATAAATGAAAAAATAAAAACCTTAAGAAGTTACTCTTAAGGTTTTTATAGTTAAATAATATATTGAGTTTTAGAATCCATCACCTGGAGGAGCTGGAGACATTGCCTGTGCTTTTTTAGGATTTAAAATTAAATAAGTACCTAAAGCAGTTAAAGCTGTATACTTACCATAATTACCTATTTTTTTTAACGCATCTTTACGCGTAATATCTTCTTTAGAGGTTGTATTGTCTTTTTTCATAATATTGTCTGTTTTTGATTAATCTAAAATAATTTTCTTTGTAATAGTTCCTAATTTAGAACTTAATTTAACTGCATAAATACCTCTAGATAAATTTGATAATTCCATCTTACTATTTCCATTAGAATTAAGTTTTTTAGTTATCAGTTCTTCGCCTAATAGAGAATAGACTCCAACACTAGCTTCACCTAGTAAACCAGTTAAAGTAATCGTTCTTTCAGAAGATTTATAAATACTAATGTCTGATCTGCTTTTAACAATATCTTCAGTACTTAAATTTTTAGAAGAGGTGTGGATATAAAATTGACCAGCTCCTTCTGTTTTATTTTTTAAAGTAATCGTAAAGTCTTCCTTGGATAAGTTAGTAAAGGTCTTATTTACTCTATCTTCTAAATAAATTTCAATACCAGTTGGTAAATTCTCAGGGTTTGTAGAAAAATTAACTTCTTTACCCGCTTTAGCAATTAAGCCTATAGGAATTATCATTGAATTAAAGTTTTCATTTGGTAATGTTTGAATTGCTAATTTTTTTCCTTCATTATTTTCTAATAATTCAGTAAAAACAGCAAGTTCTTGTGTTACACCACCAAACATTTTAGAATCATATCCATTATCATGTCCAGTCGTTTTACCATCTATATAAAATACTTTTGTAGATGTTTTGATGTCTTCACTTTCTACAAACAACTCGAAAGATGTTTTAGGTACTTGCCTCATAAAAGTATCTGTTGTTTGATGAGAAACCATTGTATAAAGAAGGTTTAATTTATCACCAGCATTCTGAGAAGCAATAAAGAATCCTTGTGTAGGAGCAATTTCGATAGGTTCAATCAAGTTTTTAGTTATATAACTTGAACCATCCCATATCCATATTGTTTGTTCGCTAAGAGATGATGCATTCGTAGAATTATTTAAAAAAGAAGAAGAATTTAAATAAGCAGTATATGGGTTCCCTATTAAATCAAAATCTGTTATGCTTTTACTTCCAGTGGTTAAGGTTATGTCGTTTGTATTCAATCCTTCTCCTTTAAAAAAGACTGAACTTAAAGTTGATTTAATAGCCATACCAGTTCCATTAGTAATATTTCCAGTAGAGTTGTTTTTTTTATATTCCCATGTTAGAGTATTACTATTGTTATAAATACCAACACCTATATTAGTGTTAGTACCAGTAGCAAAAGAATTTTCAGTAATTAAAGCTTCAAAGGTTTGATTTTCAACAGGAGAAGACATCAAATGCCAATCTGAATTAGAAACCTCTCTTTCATAGGTAATCATAATGCCTGCAGGTAGATCAAAAGTAGAATCAAAAATGAAAGAAGTACCAGATTCAAAAGTTATGCTATTTACAAATAAAGCATCAGCAGTAGGGTAGTTTGTTAGCCCTGAGGGAATAATAACATCTGTAAATACAGGTACTGAATTACTACTCCAATTATCTTTGTTACGCCATTCATTACTTACTGCACCAGTCCATATAACTTGACTCGATGATACTTGAAATAGGAATAAAAAAATTAGATAAATAAAAAAGTCATTTTTTTTCATAATTTGTGGATTATTAAATTTCACACAAAAGTAGCCAAGTGAAAATCTAATTTTAATGTTTTAACAGGAAGAATAGGTATACTATAGTATACCGTAAAATTGATGAGCAACAATCAAAATTTTGGATGTAGTATAATAACATTTGCCTTATAAAATTACTTTTATATAAGCTTGTAATATCTGAAGATATAGTGGTATTAATGATTCATATTATTGTTTCAAATATTACTAATGATTTTTTTTAAAAACATTTTATTTTTGAAGTATTACCATACTTTTTATAAGGGATTAATTTGGAGAATAAAGAGAATTACTTATATTTTCAAGGGTTTTCAATACAAAAAATAAATATCATTTTAATGATGGCTTTTATTAGAATGAGATATTCATAGTTTATTCAAAAAAAACCTTAAGAATTTATTCTTAAGGTTTTTTTAGTTAAATAATGTATTGAATTTTAAAATCCATCACCAGGTGGTTCAGGAGAAGCAGCTTGTGCTTTTTTCGGGTTTAAAATTAAGTAAGTACCTAAAGCAGTTAATGCAGTGTATTTACCATAATTTCCTATTTTTTGTAATGCCTCTTTTCGAGAAATATCTTCTTGT
>CALISK010000342.1 GCA_938041625.1 uncultured Tenacibaculum sp.
TGGTGTGTAGAGGCAATTTTTGAAAGTGTTGAAGGAGTAGAGGAAGCTGTATCTGGTTATGCTGGCGGACATACTTCAAATCCTACCTATCAAAAAATAGGAACAGGTACTACAGGACATTCAGAAACGGTAGCAGTATATCACAATCCTAAAGTAGTTAATTTTCAAACATTAGTTGCTGTATTTTTTGGTTCACACAACCCAACAACTGTAAATGGGCAACATCCAGATTATGGTTCTCAATATCGTTCTATTGCTTTTTATAAGACGAATAATGAGAAAAAAATAATACAAGCTGCAATTAAATTATTAAATGAAAAGTATTACAAAGGAAAAATAGCAACAGAGGTAACGAAATTTACTAAGTTTTATGAGGCAGAAGCGTATCATCAAAATTATGAACGTACGCATCCAGAAAATCCTTACATACAAAATGTATCTATTCCTAGATTAAACAGATTTAAAAAGAAGTTTCCTAAAATTTTAAAGAAGGCAGGACACTAATAAATAATGATTATACTAAATGAAAACTATTAAAAGAAACAGTATAGGAGTGCTAATTATATTTTTTGCAATCCTTTTATCTTCCTGTCAAACTACAGAAAATAAACCAATTAACATGAAAGAAACATTAACGATAAAAGTAAGTCCATTAGAATTTGAAGAAACCTTTAAAACAATTAAAGGAAGAATAGAAAATAATCCGAATTTAAAATTACTTTTTGAATTAGATCATAGTGCAAATGCTGAGAAAAAAGGCTTAGCACTACGTCCAACAAAATTATTAGTTTTTGGAAACCCAAATTTAGGAACTCCATTAATGAATGTGAGTCCAACATTAGCAATCGATTTACCTCAAAAAATCATTATTTATAAAGAAGAAGGAAAAGTATATGTAGCATATAATAACCCTAGTTACTTAAAAGAAAGACATGCAATTGAAGGTAAAGATGAACTACTGAATAAGGTGAGTGGTGCTTTAGATAAGATTACAACTTTAGAGTAATAGATCTTTTTATAAAAAAGAATGAGTTTTTAAAGCCCATTCTTTTTTATAAAATCAATAGATTTAGTAAATAAAAAACAAGAACTTATTAAAAAAGGAATTCCTGTAACTAATACTATAACTTTTAAAATTCCATCATTCCAATTCTGAAAAGTTAATTTATAAAAGGAAATAAATAAGCATAATAATCCGATAAAGGATATTAAAATTTTGTATTTCTCTTTTTTAATAAGTTTTAATATACTTAACAAGATTAATAATTTTCCTAACAAAGAAAACAACCCAACAATAAAAAAATGATTTTCAGAATCATCGTCATTATAATTAGGTAAAGTAAAACCATTTTCAATGAACTGATTAATACTAAAAATATCAATAAATATTAATGGCCCTATTCCATGTCCGCGACCAATAATTATTAAAGAGAAAGAAATAATTACCCAAATTTTAAGTTTTTTCATCTCAATTTTTGTAAAATTAAAATAATTTATTTTTGACTACTGACTACTGACTACTGACTACTGACTACTGACTACTGACTACTGACTACTGACTACTGACTACTGACTACTGATCATTTAATTCAGTATCTATTTTTAAAATAGCACCATACTCAATTTTTAAGTCAAATGATTTTTCTAAAGGAATATTATTCCAGTAAGCCCACAAACTTCTTATCACTCCAGCGTGTGTAACTACAATAATTCGATTATATGATAATTGAATTACTTCTTCAAAAAATGCAGTAGTACGTTTATGTAATTCTATATAAGACTCCCCATTTTTAGTTTTTTCATAGACAAAACTATCCATCCAATGTGTAAGCTCTTCTTTAGGGATTTCTCCCCACGGTTGCAATTCCCAGTCACCAAAATTTAATTCTTTTAAGCGATCGTCTAAAATTACGTCAGTATTAATTTTTTTAGCTAATTTTTGACATCTAATTAAAGGACTTGTGTATACAACGTCATAATTAATAGTAGCAACTTCTTTTAAGATTGGTTGTAACTCTTCAAAGAAATCGGTTGTAACATCAATATCCGATTGCCCATAACATATTCCTTTTTCAATATCAGGAGTCGTATGTCTTATTAAAATAATTTCCATATTGTAATTAATGAAAGATAAAATATTATTTCAGAAACTTGTTGTAATGCTCCTGCACAATCACCAGTTTGTCCACCAATCCATTTCTTAAAGAAATATCCGCAGTACGCATAAGTGATAAATAGTGGGGGCAATACAAGGAACAAAAGTACATCTTTAAAAAAAAGAAGAGGGATAATACCAAATATAAAAGATGAAACTAAGGATTTTTTATCCATTTGTTTTGTTGCAGGTTTAATTTTTGAAGTAGCAGTATCTCTAACATACTCATGTGTATATAATAAAAGAGTAGCTGTAAATCTACTAATAGCGTGTGCAGCTATTAAAATTAAAGGAATGTTATGATGTATTACTAAATGTTGTAAAGCAAGAAATTTTAAACTTAAAATACCTATTAAACCAATAACTCCGAAAGTTCCTAAACGTGAATCTTTCATAATGGTCAATATTTTTTCTTTGGTCCAACCACCACCAAAACCATCGCATACATCAGCAAAACCATCTTCATGAAAAGCACCAGTTATCCAGATAGAGCTAATCATACTAATTATTAAAGCAATATCAGTAGAAAAAATAAAGCAAGAAAGATAATAAACAAGAGCAGCTATGCTACCCACTAAAATACCAATTAAAGAAAAATAACGATTACTTTTTTGTAATGCTTCAGAAGAATGGTCTACCCATTTTGGACAAGGAATTCTTGTAAAAAATAATACAGCAGTTAAAAAGTAATGTAATTGTTTTTTCATTTTATAAATAGAATATTATCAGTTTGTCAATTATCAATTATCTGTGAACAGTTATCAGTTATGGTTTTCCTATATATAATTTTATGGTCATTGAACGGAGTCGAAATGAAGCTAGTTCTATAATAATAACTTCGACTTTGCTCAATTACCAAAAATTTAGTTTATAATTAGAGTAAACAAGCAAAAAAAAGCAAAAAATGTTAATAAATAAAGCTGTTTTCATTATGGTTTTTTAACTTTCCTAAACTCCTAAACTCCTAAACTCCTAAACTCCTAAACTCCTAAACTCCTAAACTCCTAAACTCCTAAACTCCTCAGTTATTTAGCTTCAGAAACATTCGCACTTTTAAAAGTAGCCATATTATTTAAAAAAGCAACTGCCGATTTTACAATAGGAAAAGCAACAGCAGCACCAGAGCCTTCCCCTAAACGCATACCTAAATTTAAAAGAGGTTTTACTTGTAAGAAAGACAACATTTTTTCATGCCCTTGTTCTCCAGAAGTATGTGCAAAAACACAATAATCTAAAATATTTTTATCTATTGTAGCAGCAGCAAGTAAAGCAGAAGTAACAATAAAGCCGTCAATTAAAAGTGTCATTTTTAAAGAAGCAGCTTCTAACATTGCGCCACACATCATTACTATTTCAAAACCACCAAAAGCAATTAAAGCATCTTCAGGAGAAGAAATATTTGAAAGATGTAAATTTGAAACTTCTTTTAAAATAGTAGCTTTTTTTAAAACTCCATCACTATTTAATCCAGTTCCTTTACCTACACAATCTTCAATAGGAGTATTGGTAAAATAGCTCATTAATAAAGAAGCAGAAGAGGTATTTCCAATTCCCATTTCACCAAAACCAAGAATATTGGTTCCTTCACTATATATTTTTCTAACGATTTTTTTACCAGTTTCTAAAGCTAAATTATATTGCTCTTTAGTCATGGCTTTTTCTACAGAGTAATCGTTTGTACCATAACCAATTTTATGATGTAATAAATTTGAAGGAGTATCAAAATTAGCATTTACACCAGCATCGATAATATGTAAATTTATATCGTTTTGTTTACAAAAAACATTTATGGCAGCGCCATTATTTAAAAAATTAAAAACCATTTGTTGTGTAACCTCTTGCGGGTATGGGCTAACCGGTTTATTTTTTACCACTCCATGATCTCCTGCAAAAACTAAAATAGTTGGTTTAGAAAGTATAGGAGTTAATGTGTTTTGAATACAACCTATTTGTTTTGCAATGGTTTCTAAAGTACCTAATGACCCAATAGGTTTGGTTTTATAATCTATTTTTTCTTGTAATTCTTTTGTTAACTCTTTAGAAATAGGTGTTATCATAAAGTTGTTATTTTAAAGTTAAAGGTAAGCCAGAAACCATAAAGGTAGCTTTATCAGCTCTTTTTGCAATGTATTGATTCATCCAACCTTGTAATTCTGTAAATTGTCTTCCAGATTTAGTTTGCGCATGTAATCCCATTCCAATTTCGTTAGAAATGATGATTATAGTTGCATTTATTTTTTCAAGTTTATCAAATTCATCTTTAGCTAATTGTAAAGATTTTGCTACATCATATTCAGTATCTGTATAATAATTAGTAAGCCAAAGTGTAACACAATCTATAACAACAGTTGCTTTTACAGGAATTATAGAAGAAATATTCTTTTCTTCTTCTATGGTTGTCCAACGTTCATCTCTTTCATTAATATGTCGTTGTACACGTTTTTTAAAATTATCATCCCAAATTCTTGAAGTAGCTAAATAGTATGGACTACTAGATAATGACTCCGCTAGTTCTTGCGCATAAGCACTTTTACCAGAACGTTCTCCGCCACTTATATAATGAATCATGTCTTTAGTTGCTTAATATTGGACAAAGATTGTAAATTTTGGTGATAAATAACCTAGAAGTTTAAACTATTCATTGGAATAGAAATAAAAACAAAAAAAAATGAAACTTACTTTAGAAGACACTTTTGATTTTTTAAGAGTAAAGTTTTTTAAAGTGAAACGACTTCCTCTAGGAATTGTTTAAAAACTAGTTAATTAGTAATTTGTATAAGTAAGTAATGTCAGACAAAAAGAAAACAAAGGAAGAAAATATCTATTTAATGAATTCGTTAAGAGTTAATAAAGATGAATTAAAAGCATTAAAGAAAAAACTGTCTAAGATATCACCAAGGCCAGAAAAAGGAGTAGAAACCTTATTTCGATTAGTTTCAAAAAATCAATATACATTAAATTCAATGGTAGATAAAAAATCGAGCATAATGATTTCTATCAATGCATTAATCTTATCGATCATTTTAGGAACTGTATTAAGTCAATTAGATAAGGACCCACATTTAATATATCCGGCAATTATGATTTTGGTAACAAATCTTGCTTCGATAACTTTTTCTGTATTGGCAACACGACCAGAATTAACGCATGGAGGAGGAGAAGTTAAGAATTTGATGTTTTATGGAAACTTTCATCAAATGAGTGAAAAAGAATATGTAGATGATATGCTGGAATTAATGGATCAAGGAGATGAATTATACAGAATCATAGCAAAAGATACTTTTTATTTAGGAAAAAAAATGAATTCAAAATTTAAGTTATTGAGAGTCTCATTTAATATTTTTTTAATAGGAATCATATTATCAGTATCTGCTTTTTTATTGTGTCATACTCTTTTCGGGTAAAAAGTTTTAATATTCTGAACCTAAATCATAAGATATAACTAAAGATTTATATTTTGAATTATCTTGTGTAAATATTAAATAATCAAAATTATATATTCAATTTACAATAGGTTAATTGAATGAATTTTTAAATCTATGTAACATATACTATGAATACTTATATTAATTATATTTTATTGTTTCTTTTAATTTCTTGTGAAGGAAAATCTCAAAAATCTCATACTGCTTTTTTTCAATTTTCGATAGAAAAATCAAGTTATGATTTTAAAAAACCTAAAGAAGTATTGTTAGGTAAAGAGCTAAAAGAAATATCTGGTTTAGGTTATAACAAAGAAAACAAAACCATTTATTGTAATAATGATGAAGAAGGAACTGTTTTTGAAATTTCTGTTGAAACAGGTAAAATTATCAATAGATATTCTTTTTCTGGAAAAGGAGATTATGAAGGACTAGAAAAGATAAAGGAACAGATTGCAGTGGTTAAAAATAATGGGAATATTTATTTATTTAATAATGTAACTAATGAATCTAAAAAAATTAAAACACCACTTTCTGCTAAAAATGATATAGAGGGTTTGTCTTATAATGAAACTACGAATCAATTATTAATTGCTTGTAAAGGAAAATCTATAAAAAAACATAATAAAGGGAAAGTTATTTACACGTACGACCTTACAAAAGAGAAATTCAATTTAAAACCACTTTTAGATATAAAGAAGAAAAAAATCACTTCTTTCCTGTATGAAAAAAGAGGAGAGTTAGGTAAAAAACATTTGAAAAAAATGAAAAAGCGTATTACAAGTTTTGCACCTTCAGGAATAGCAATACACCCTAAAACTAAAGAGCTATTCGTTATTTCTGCTAGAGGAAGTATGTTACTTAGAATAACAGAAGAATCAGAAATAAAAGAGGTTGTGTTTTTCAATGAATTAGAAAATCCTCAGCCAGAAGGTATCTGTTTTGATACAGACGCAAACTTATATATAAGTACAGAAGGTAAGTTTGGAAAGGCAAAATTATTTACATATTCAAATCAACTAAAAGAATAAATAATCTTATTTAAAATGAAAAAAATTACAATCATTTTCTCCTTGTTTTTAATAGGATGTGCTACAAAAAAAATACAAATAGATAAAGGTTTAGGAGTTGTTCCTACTCAAAATAAAGAGATTTCACATTCTTTTTATTTATTAGGAGATTCAGGAACAAATGAACCTTTATTAGATGTTTTTCAGAGTTCAATTGAAAATGAAGGACCTAATACTACAGCATTGTTTCTTGGTAATAATGGGTTTACAACGAATTCTTCTATTAATAGAAAAACAATTTTTAAAAACCAATTAGAAGCTTTAACAGAGAGTAAAAGTAAAGGCTTATTTATTCCAGGAAGTTATGAGTGGAGTAAAGGATTAAAAAAACTAAAAAAACATCAAAAACAAGTAGAAAAGCAATTAGGAAAACATTCATTTTCTCCGAGAAAAGGGTGTCCTATAGAAAAGATTAAAATAAATGAGGAGGTTGTTGTAATAACAATAGATAGTGAGTGGTATTTCGAAAATTGGGATAAACACACTAATATTAATGATAATTGTGAAATAAAAAGTAGAGCAGAATTTTTTGAAGAATTTGAAGGTTTAATAAAAAAGAATATTGGTAAAACTACAATAATAGCAATACATAGACCTTTGTTTACAGAGGGTGTTTATGGAGGGAAATCTACATTGCTGCAACAAGTATATCCAGTTCCAGTGGTAGCACATGCTGTTAGAAAAACAAGCGGAATTTTAACTTCAGATTTACAAAATAAAAAGTACGTAAAATTTAAAAAACGTATAGTAGCTTTAGCACAGCACAACCCTAAAGTAATTTTTGTTTCAGGGCACGAACAATCATTACAATATTTAGAGGAAGATAATTTAAAACAAATTATTAGTGGTTCTGGAGGGAGTAAAGCAACAGCAACGAAAAATCAAAAAGCATTATTTACCTATGGCGAAAATGGTTTTGCAAAATTAGATGTTTATAAAGACGGTTCTTCTGTAGTTGATTTTTTTATTATAAAAAATAACAAAGCTGTTTCTGTATTTAAATATGAAATTTTTAAGGAAGAGAAAAAAGGAAAATTTAAAAAGTATCCTAATAATTTCCCTAAAGAATTTACAGCTCAGATATATACAGACGAAGAGGTGAAAACAACAAAATCGCAACGCTTTTTTTGGGGAGAACGTTACCGTAAATATTATGGAACTAAAGTAACAGTACCTACTGTAAATTTAGATACTCTTTTTGGAGGAATGACGCCTATTCGAAAAGGAGGAGGACATCAATCTAAATCATTGCGATTAAAATCGAAAGATGGAAGAGAATTTGTAATGAGGGCTTTACGTAAAAGTGGAACTAAGTATTTACAAGCAGTTGCTTTTAAAGATGAATATGTTGAAGGACAATATGATGGAACTGGAGTAGAAAAGTTAATATTAGATGTTTTTACAGGTTCACACCCTTATGCGCCTTTTACTATTGGAACTTTATCTGATGCGGTGGGAATTTATCATACAAACCCTGTGTTGTACTATATTCCTAAACAAAATGCATTGGGACAATACAATGAATATGGATTTGGAGATGAGTTGTATATGATAGAGGAACGAACAACTTCTGGGCATGAAAATGTTGCTAGTTTTGGTAATGCAAAAAAAATGTTTAGCACCAACGATTTGTATAAAAAGTTACGTAAAAGTTCAAGAACTTCTGTAGATCAAAAGGCGTACATAAAAGCACGATTATTTGATATGTTAATTGGCGATTGGGATAGGCATGGAGATCAATGGAGATGGCCCGAATTTAAAGATGAAAATGGAAATAAGTTGTATAGACCAATACCACGAGATAGAGATCAAGCATTTTCAGTAATGGATGATGGTTTTTTATTAGGGTTTGCAACTACAATAGAGCCTACAGTAAGATTATTAAGAAAGTATAGTGAAGAATTAAAGAGCCCTAAATGGATGAATGTTGAGCCTTTTCCGTTAGATCTTACTTTAACAGGAGAATCTGACGAATCAGATTGGGTTGCACAAGCTGTATATATTCAAGAAAACCTTACAGATGAAGCTATTGATAAAGCTTTTGCTTTTTTTCCAGATGAAGTGAAAGATGAAACTATTGTAGAAATAAAGAAAAAATTACAAGGAAGAAGAAAGCGATTGAAAGACATTGCGATAGAATATTATAGGCATTTAAATAGATTTGGAATTATATCTGGAACAGATAAAGCTGATTATTTTGAATTTAAACGATTACCAGATGGATTTACAGAAATAAAAGCTTTTCATTCTAAAGAAGAAAAAAAGGATGATTTAATTTATGCTAAAATATTTAATAAAAAACATACTAAAGAAATCTGGATTTATGGTTTAGATGGTAAAGATTATTTTCATGTAAGTGGTAAAGGTGATAGTGAAATTCCTATTCGAATTATTGGAGGCCAAGGTAAGGACACTTATGATATAGAAGAAGGAAAAAGAGTTATCATTTACGATTTTAAATCGAAGAAAAGTATTTTTAAAACGAAAAAGGGACGTCATAAACTAAGAGATCGATATGAGAATAATATTTTCGATCATAAAAAAGTAGAAAATAATTTAAATACAATAGCTCCGTTGTTAGGTTTTAACCCAGATGAAGGATTTAAGTTTGGGATTAATCAAACGTATACAATTAATGGTTTTGAACGTAATCCGTTTACAGAAAGGCATAATTTTAAAGCAGGATATTTCTTTGCAACAGAAGGTTTTCAGTTAGCATATAATGGAGAAATAGCAAATGTAGTTGGAGGGCTTAATTTAGGGTTAAAGGCATCTTTTCAAAGTCCAAATTATGCAATAAATTTTTTCGGTTTTGGTAATGGTTCTGTAAATATTGAACCTGAAAACGATTTGATAGATTTAGATTTTAATAGAGTAAGAATTCAACAATTAAAAATAAATCCGTCTTTAATTTATAGAGGAAAACATGGTGGTTTATTTAGTTTTGGAATGTCGTATGAGTTAATTGAACCAGAAAGAACTGAGGGAAGGTTTTTAGAATCAATAACCACATCAAATTCAGAAATATTTAAAGAACAATCTTTTTTAGGAGGAGAAATTGAATATCATTTCCAAAATAGAGATAATGAAGCCTTTACAACATTAGGGATAGAAACATCATTAAAAGCGGGGGTAAAAACTAATTTAGATGAATCTAGTACATTTGGGTATGTAATACCAACCATGAGTATCGATTATAAATTAAATAATGAAGGCTCTATTGTATTGGCTACAAAAGTTAAAGGGCATATAAATATAGGAGATGATTTTGAATTTTACCAAGCTGCTTCTATTGGAGGATTAGATGGATTAAGAGGATTCCGTAATCAAAGATTCACAGGAAAAGAATCTTTTTACCAAAATACAGATTTACGTATTAATTTAAAAAGCTTCAAAACAAATTTGATTCCTTTTAAATTTGGAATTTTTGGAGGGTTTGATTATGGACGTGTATGGAGTGATTTTGACGTATCTAAAAAATGGAACACTTCTATGGGAGGAGGACTATGGTTTGATGGAGCAGACTTTTTTACAATTAATTTAGGGTTGTTTAATTCTGAAGATGGTAATCGATTTGCTTTTGGAATGGGATTTGGATTCTAGTTTAGAAGAGAACAGTTATAAATTAAAAAAGCTGGTTCATTTCTGAACCAGCTTTTTTAATTTATAACTTCTATAATTAAATAAGTTTCTTAACTTCTTGTTTAATTATAGCAATAGCAGTTTCTGTAGGACTTTCTATTTGAGAATAATCAATTAATAAATTATCTCGAAGTTCTTTAGCATTTTCACTTGTTTCTGCAAGAGTTCTAATTTTATTTATAATAGATAATTTAGAACCAATAATAGCTTTCCAAGCGTTTTCATGAACATAAATTTGCTGTACTAAATTGTGCTCATATTCTTGTTCAATATTTGCGATTAATAAATGTGTATAACTATTTACATCGTCACCAATAGGATTTACTCTTAAAAGTAATTTTGCTGGATTTAGTCGTTCGCAAAATAATAAAAGTCTTTCATAAGCTTGTAGTTTAGTAGGTAAGCTATCTCTTTTCTTATTAACTAAGGCTTGAAATTGTTTCTCTTTATCATCTCTTTCTAAAAAAGCACTAAACATAAAATATGCAACTCCACCAGTTACTAGTGCTGGTAAAGCAAATGCTAATCCTTCTATAATCTTACTTTCCATGTGTTCAGTTAATTCGGTTTTTAATTATTTAAAAAATCTAAAGTTAATTGTGTCATTGATTCTACTCCTAATTGCATTCCACTTTCATCAATACTGAAATCTGGAGTGTGGTGTGGATATGGATTATCATTACCAACAGTTTTTCCTCCTAAAAAGAAATAGAAACCAGGAACTTCTTTCTGAAAGAAAGAAAAATCTTCTGCACCAGTAATTGCTTTTATTTCTTTTACATTTTTTGCTCCTGCAACTTTTTGTAAAGTAGGGATTACTTTATTGGTTAAATCAATATTATTAAATGTAATAGGGTAGCCTCTTTCTATTTCAATAGTAGCTTCAGCTCTATATGCTTTTGCAATAGCAGGTACCATTTCTTTCATTCTGTCATTAATTTGTTTTTGCATTCCATAATCTAACGTTCTAATAGTACCAATCATTTCAGCCGATTCAGGAATAATATTACTACGAACTCCACTTTCTATTTTACCAACGGTAATAACTGCACCTTCATTTGTTAAATCAATTTCTCTACTTACAATGGTTTGTAAAGCGTCAATTATTTTAGCAGAAATTAGAATAGGATCAATACTAGTCCATGGTCTAGAACCATGAGATTGTTTTCCTTTTACTTTAATTTTAAAAGCCTGAGAAGCAGCCATAATTCCGCCAGCTTTATAACTTATCGTATTAACATCAAATCCAGAAGAAATGTGAAGTCCAAAAATAGCATCAACATCAGGGTTTTTAAGAACTCCTTCTTTAACCATCAGTTCTGCACCGCCTTCTTCACCTTCAGGAGCTCCTTCTTCCGCAGGTTGAAAAATGAATTTTACAGTTCCGTTAATTTTACCTTTATTTTTAGCTAATACTTCAGCTACTCCCATTAAAATAGCAATGTGTGTGTCATGTCCACAAGCATGCATAACTCCAACATCTTTTCCTAAATAGGTAGAAGTTTTGTTTGATTTAAAGGGTAAGTCATTTCTTTCTGTAACAGGTAAAGCATCGATATCAGCTCTTAAAGCAACAACTTTTCCTGGTTTTTTTCCTTTTAAAATACCTACAACTCCTGTTTTAGCTACATTTTCTTGTGTTTCTATTCCTAACGATTTTAAATGGGTAGCAATAGTCTTTGCAGTATTAAACTCTCTATTTGAAAGTTCAGGATTTTGATGAAAATGCCTTCTCCATTCAATAACTTTTTTCTCTACACTCTTAAAATCTTTAGATAAATTTTGAGCAAAAAAAGATCCAGTTAAAAATAGACATAGCAGACTTAAAATTATTTTTTTCATAATAAAGAAGGAATACTAAATTAATATTGGTTAACAAATAGATGTAATAATGAAAACGAAAGTACATAATTTTTTTGTTGTTAAAATGAATTGATAGGTTCTCTAATCTTTTTTAAATAAAATTGTGAATAAAAATTATTTTTTTTAGGATTTTGAGACCAAATAATGAGTAATTTCCCCTCTTAAATATTCTTTTCATTGAGTACTTACTTAGAACAACTTAACGAACCGCAAAGAGCCGCAGTTATACAGAAAGACGGGCCAATGATTATTATTGCAGGTGCAGGATCTGGAAAAACAAGAGTATTAACCTATCGAATTGCGCATTTAATGCAGCAAGGAGTAGATGCGTTTAATATTCTATCATTAACCTTTACTAATAAAGCAGCAAAGGAAATGAAAGCAAGAATTGCAGATGTAGTAGGGCATAGCGAAGCGAAGAATTTATGGATGGGAACCTTTCACTCTGTTTTTGCAAGAATTTTAAGATCTGAAGCAGATAAATTAGGGTATCCATCTAACTTCACTATTTATGATACGCAAGATGCCGTACGATTAATAACTGCTATTATTAAAGAGTTAAATCTTGATAAAGAGAGATACAAACCGAAGCAAATATTAAGTAGAATATCCTCTTTTAAAAATAGCTTAATAACAGTTAGAGCTTACTTTAATAATCCTGATTTACAAGAGGCAGATTTAATGGCAAGTAGGCCTAAAGTAGGTGATATTTATAAAGAATATGTCGATAGATGTTTTAAATCTGGAGCAATGGATTTTGATGATTTATTGTTAAGAACTAACGAGTTATTAGCTCGTTTTCCAGAAGTATTAGCAAAATATCAGAATCGTTTTAAATATGTAATGGTAGATGAGTATCAAGATACGAACCATTCTCAATATATAATTATTAAGGCATTAGCAGATCGTTTTCAAAATATTTGTGTGGTAGGAGATGATTCGCAAAGTATTTATAGTTTCCGTGGAGCAAATATTAGTAACATCTTAAATTTTCAAAAAGATTATCCAGATGTTAAAATGTTTAAACTAGAACAAAATTATCGATCTACAAGTAACATAGTTAATGCCGCAAATTCTGTAATAGAAAAAAATAAAACAAAATTAGATAAAGAAGTTTGGACTTCAAATGATGCAGGTAACTATATTAAAGTAATGCGAACTATTTCTGATGGAGAAGAAGGAAGGTTTGTAGCGCAATCTATGTGGGAGAATATGATGAATAATCAGTTAAAAGCCGATTCATTCGCTGTTTTATATAGAACAAACTCACAATCTAGAGCAATTGAAGATTCTTTGCGTAAAAAGAATATCGATTATAAAATTTATGGAGGAATTTCTTTCTATCAAAGAAAGGAAATTAAAGATTTGTTATCTTATTTACGATTAATTATAAATCCAAGTGATGAGGAGGCTTTAAAGAGAGTTATTAATTATCCTGCTAGAGGAATTGGAGCAACTACAATAGATAAATTAACAATAGCAGCCAATCATTATAACAAGACAATTTTTGAAATTATATCTAATATAGATAAGGTGGATTTAAAAGTGAATTCTGGTATCAAAATAAAAATGCAAAATTTTGCAAATATGATACAGCGTTTTCAAATAGAATCGCAAACTAAAAATGCTTTTGAAATATCTGATTTAGTAGTAAAACAAGCAGCATTAGTTAAAGATTTACAAAAAGATGGTACTCCTGAGGGTATAAGTAAGGTTGAAAATGTTCAAGAATTATTGAATGGAATCAAAGACTTTATAACAGATAAAATTGAAACAGGTGAGGATGCTTCTTTAACTTCATTTTTAGAAGATGTTGCGTTGGCTACAGATTTTGATTCTGATAAAGAGGAAGATGTTCCTAGGGCTGCTTTAATGAGTATTCACCAATCTAAAGGATTGGAATTTCCATATGTTTATATTGTTGGTTTAGAAGAAAATTTATTTCCTTCTGCCATGAGTATGAATACAAGAAGTGAATTAGAAGAAGAGCGTCGTTTGTTTTATGTAGCATTAACACGTGCAGAAAAACAAGCGTATTTAACGTATGCGCAAACACGTTATAGATGGGGTAAATTAACAGATGGAGAGCCAAGTCGTTTTCTAGAAGAAATAGATGATCAATATTTAGAATACATAACACCCAAATTACCTGAACCAAGTGCAAATAGATTTATAGATGCAAGTTTATTTGATGATGCACCTAAAAAAATGCGTTTTCAAAAACCGATTCAAAGAAAGCGAAAAGAATTTACTAAAAATAAATTAGAAGAAGCTGCTCCTTTAAAAGGAAAAATGAAAAAAGTGTCAGAAGTGAGTTCTAAAACAAATTTATTTGATACAGAAATTATTGCAGGTAATATTATAGAACACAATAGATTTGGTAAAGGTGAAGTATTAGCTATTGAAGGTAAAGGTCCTAATAAAAAAGCAGAAATTCAGTTTGCAACCGTAGGAAAAAAGAAGTTATTACTACAGTATGCAAAATTGAAAGTAATAGGTTAATCAATTATAGGTTATTTCCAAACAGTTATTTATTAGAAATAAAGAGGATTTAAAGTTCAATTATATTTGTATAAAAACAAAAATAAATGGGACATAGAAGTTATTTGTATTTAACAAGTAAAGATGAAGAAAAGGTTGACCTTTTTGAAGCGAATAATTCATTACCTTTTTTTTGGCTTACATTAATAGATAACAAAACTTTTAATGATAAAGTAAAAGAATGGGAAGCGTCTATAAACTATGAATTGAATCATACAGAAGAAGCAGTCGAAAAATATTTTGAAACACATTCTTTAAATATTCAAATACCGATAGAAGATTTTAAAAGAAATTCTTCTCAAGGAACTCTTTTTGTAGCAAAATTCTATCCTGAAACAATTGATTTATATAAAGAGTTTTTAGTAATTATTGAAAGAAATTTTAAAAACAATCAAAAATTAGAAATAGATATTTTTCAATTAAGCGCATTTGAAGAAACATTAAATGAGTTTACAAAACCTATTATTGATACAATTAAAAATATTGAAGAATTAAAATTAGAAAACGTTACCTTTTTAAATACAGACGATTTAATAGCAACAGGAACTGGGTTTATATCTATATTTTTCAAAGAAAATTCAGCTTCTCCTTTATATCAAGAGGCTATAAGGAATAGAAAAAAGACAGTAGTAGAAGATAAAAAAAGAGATGTTTATAATAAACAAGAACTATTTATTGTTATAATAATATTAATCATTTGCCCAGTTTTTACTTATGTTACTTTTGTAGGATTTAAAAAGGACGGTTTTTCCTTTTCTGTTATTTTAATAGGAATATTTAATATTCTATTTTATATGTTCAGTTTAGGAGGGATAAAATCACAGATAAAAGGATACAAAGAATTAAAAAAGAACAAATAAGTCTATATTTATAAAGAAATATAAAGTTAAACTCTTTTTTTAATTCTTTAAATCACATTAATAATAAACATAATTTAAAAAGATAATGGCTAAAAAGTAATAGTTTCCTCTTCAAAATTGAGTTTTTAGTTAAAAGAATAACTTTAAAAGAAATTGATTTTTATTAAATATAAACAAATACTCAACCAATCCTTACGAATTATAAAAATCATAATTTATAATTCGTAATTAATTATTACTTTGCAACAAATACATATTGAAAATGACGTTTGATTTACAATACAATTCAGAGAGAACAAAATTGATTATACCAGAATATGGTAGACATATACAGCAATTAGTGAATCATTGTGTAGAATTACCTACGCAAGAGGAAAGAAATACAATGGCAAAAGCTATTATAGATGTAATGGGGAATTTGCAACCTCATTTGAGAGATGTGCCAGATTTTAAACATAAATTATGGGATCAGTTACATATTATGTCTGATTTTAAATTAGATGTAGAGTCTCCTTATGAACAGCCTTCTGAAGAAGAATTAAGAGGAAAGCCAGAATCACTTCCTTACCCTAAGTCAGCGTCAAAGTACCGCTTTTATGGCACCAATATTCAAACAATGATAGATATTGTATTAACATGGGAAGAAGGAGAGAAGAAGGAAGCTTTAGTTTATACAATAGCGAATCATATGAAAAAATGTTATCTAAATTGGAATAAAGACAATGTTGATGATGAAGTGATTTTTAAGCATTTATTCGAATTGTCAGATGGTAAAATAGATTTCAGAGGAAAAGAAGATGAGCTAGTAGAAACGAAAAA
>CALISK010000343.1 GCA_938041625.1 uncultured Tenacibaculum sp.
TAACTCAGATTAAACATGTTTTTTCTACTAGGATTATATCCTAAAAACACTGATGGAAATAGTTTATTATACGAATTCACATCTGTTTGGTTGTTTGTTTTTGAAATTCCTTTTGTTCGCGTATTTTCAAAACGAAGTCCGATTTTTGTTTGCCATTTTTTGCCTAAAGGCTTCGACATATCTGCATATATTGCATTAATATTTTCTGAGTACATAAATTCATTACTTTGAGTTGGATCAAAAATGGGTGTACCTGTAGTTCTATTATAAAACGCTACATCACTATCTGTTTTTGTAATTGTGGTTTTAACTCCGTATGAAAAATTTGCCCATTTACTTGGATGTTCTACATCTATTTTTCCACTGTAATTTTTAATATTTTGATTGGTTCTGTTTTCTGCCTCAAAAAAACTAGGATTTGTAATGAATCGTTCGCTACTAAAGTTTCTATTAGAAGAATTATTAAAATTGAAATAATCAACATCAATAGATAATTTTCTACCAAGTGTATCTAATTTTTGAATGTAATGAGCATTTATTGAGTGATTTTTATTTTTATTATTTGCATCCCCTTTATTAATTGTAAAAGTTTCATTGCCATCATTTGTAAGTGTTTTTCCTCCATCATTTATTCCTTTATTTTCAAACGAACCTGAATATAAAATTCCAACAGTAGCATTATCTGTTACATTATAATCAAATCCGAACCTACCAGAAATCATATTTTCTTTATTTTTCATATCCAAATTTGTTTCGGTTGATGCTGATGGATAAATAATATCAAATTCATTAAATTGTGCTGTGTGCCCTTTTGTTCCATTTAATGAAGCTATTAAACTTAACTTGTTTTTATTATAATTAAATGTGTTTCCAAAGTTTAATAATGGATATGTTGCTTGTGTGTACGAAGTTCTTATTTGATTATTCCAACTGTTTTCTTTTGATTTTTTTAGAACAATATTAATAAGTCCGCTATTTCCTTCTGCATCATATTTAGATGGAGGTGTTGTAATCACTTCAATATTTTTAATATCGTCAGATGCAATAGTACTTAAATAAGCATTTAATTCATTTCCTGATAATTGTATAATTTTATCATTAACCATTACACGTACATTTCCTTTTCCTACAATGACTAATTTATCTGTATCTACATTTACACTTGGTGTTGTTTTTAATGCATCAAGCGCTGTTCCTCCAGTACCAGCCACTGTGTTTTCTACGTTAAAAACCAATCGATCTACTTTTTGTTGAATCAATTTTTTACGTGCAGTAATCACTACTTCTTGTAGTTGTTGCCCTTCTTCCTCTAAAGTAATGGTTCCAATAGTGGATTGGGTAGGGGTAATTTTTTTAGTGGTAAATCCTACAAAACTAATTTCTAAGTATATATTTTTCTTTTTTGTATTAATAGAAAATTCACCATTTTCATTAGAAATTACACCAGTAATTAGTGAATTATCCGTTTTGTCTTTTGCTACAATATTAGCAAATGAAATAGGTGAGTTTTGTTTGTCAATTATTTTTCCGGTAAACTTTTGTCCGAAACTAATCGAATAAACAAAAGCGATTAAAAGTGTAGCTATAGTTCTCATAATAATAGTATTTCAAAATTAATAACACCTCAAAAGTATTCTGAGAAAGCAGTTTTTGAAATAGCCATGCAATGAATTGAGGAAAAAATGAAATGAATTAAGGGAAATAAAAAAAGTGTATTAACAATACACTTAAAAATGAACTATTATTAATTTGTTTTTTTAACCCCTAGAGTTACATTCATTGAATTGTATACTTATTTAACCTTATCTGTTTGATTGAGTTTGTATCTCATTTATAAATGGAATAAGGAGAAAGTATTATTTAAACAGAATTAATAAATTCACACTCTATATAATTTTAGTTATTTAGTTGGAATTAAAAGTTTAATACAAGTGATAATTGATATTATAAAAGAAAAAAATAAAATTTAACAGTAATTTTAAAAAGGTAACTGTTATATTTACCACCAAATTAGTTCATTAATTTATTGATGTTATCAAGAAAGGTGGAGGGATTAGACCCTGCGAAACCTTAGCAACCCTTTGTGTAAACAAAGAAGGTGCTACATTCTACTGATATGTGTTAAAACATGTGCAGAGAGATAACGGAAAGATTTTACTTCTCTTTTCCTGATAACAAACTTTAAAATATCAGGAATGTCAAACATATATAAGGAAATACAAAAAAGAATTCTTGTACTAGATGGTGCAATGGGAACAATGCTTCAGGAATATAAATTCACTGAAGAAGATTTTCGTGGAGAAAGGTTTAAAGATCACCCTTCACCATTACAAGGGAATAATGATTTATTATCGATAACACAACCAGAGGCTGTTAAAGAAGTACACAGAAAGTATTTTGCAGCAGGTGCCGATATTGTAGAAACCAATACCTTTTCAGGAACTACGATTGCAATGGCAGATTATCAAATGGAAAATTTGGTATATGAGTTAAACTACGAATCTGCAAAGATAGCAAAGGAAGTTGCCGATGAATTCACCAAACGAGAACCAGAAAAGCCTCGTTTTGTAGCAGGTTCTATAGGTCCAACGAATAGAACAGCAAGTATGTCTCCAGATGTTAATGATCCTGGATATAGAGCAGTAACTTTCGATGAGTTAAGGTTGGCTTATAAATTACAAATAGAAGCTTTATTAGATGGAGGAGCAGATGTTTTGTTAGTAGAAACAGTTTTTGATACATTAAATGCTAAAGCAGCTTTATTTGCTATAGAAGAAGTAAAAGAGGAACGAAAGATAAAAGTACCAGTGATGGTTTCTGGAACTATAACTGATGCTTCTGGAAGAACTTTATCTGGGCAAACTGCAGAAGCCTTTTTAATATCCATATCTCACATTCCTTTATTATCTGTAGGATTTAACTGTGCGCTTGGAGCCAATTTATTACAGCCACATTTAGAAGCAATTGCATCAAAAACAGATTTTTCAATTTCAGCACACCCAAATGCAGGTTTACCTAATGCTTTTGGAGAGTATGATGAAACGCCTGAAGAAATGGCATCTCAAATAGAAGAATATCTAAAAAAAGATTTGATAAATATTATAGGGGGTTGCTGTGGTACTAATCCAGAACATATTAAAGCAATAGCAGAAGTTGCAAGTAAATATACTCCAAGATTAATAAGAGAAAAAGTTTCTTGAAATTATGAATAAGATTGGAGTAATTGAACGTGTTTTTAAAGAGTTTGAAGAGGTTAGATATATAGCAATATATAAAGAAAATGACTTACTGTTTAAGCAAAGAGATAAATTAGAGAATAACTCAGAAGTAGAAACAGACAAGTATGAGGAGTTATTAGTAAACCCAACTCTTTTAAAATTAGCAAAACAACGAGGAGATATAGATTGTGGAGGTTTAAACTTTATAGTTATTGCATATGGTAATTTTTATCAATTAATACAGCATATAGAAAAAGGACATGTTTCAATTTGTTTGAACCTTAAATCCGATGTAACAAAATTAGCTAAACAGTTGATTGACTTTTTAAATGTTGAATTTCCTGAATTATATAAATAGATGGTAAAAGAAAAAAAGTATATGAGATTAAGTGGTTTAGAGCCCTTAATTATAACAGCAGAAAGTAATTTTATTAATGTAGGAGAGAGAACAAACGTGGCTGGTTCTCGTAAATTTCTTCGTTTAATAAAAGAAGAACAGTTTGATGAAGCCTTAGCAATTGCACGTCATCAAGTAGAAGGAGGGGCACAAATCATTGACATTAATATGGATGATGGTTTGATTGATGGAAAAGAGGCGATGGTTCGATTTTTAAATTTAATTGCAGCAGAACCAGATATTTGTCGAGTCCCTATTATGATTGATAGTTCTAAATGGGAGATTATAGAAGCAGGGTTACAGGTTGTTCAAGGAAAATGTGTTGTAAACTCTATTAGTTTAAAAGAAGGAGAAGAAAAATTTATTTGGGAAGCAACACAAATAAAAAGATATGGAGCAGCAGTAATTATAATGGCTTTTGATGAGGTTGGTCAGGCAGATAGTTATGAACGAAGAATTGAAATAGCAAAACGATCGTATGATGTTTTGTTGAACGTTGTTGGTTTTGCACCTGAAGATATCATTTTCGATTTAAATATATTTCCTGTGGCAACTGGTATGGATGAGCATCGTAAAAATGCCATTGATTTTATTGAAGCAACTCGCTGGGTACGCGAAAACTTACCGCATGTAAGTGTGAGTGGAGGAGTAAGTAATGTTTCTTTTTCATTTAGAGGTAATAATATTGTTCGCGAAGCAATGCATTCTGTTTTTTTATATCATGCAATACAGGCGGGTATGAATATGGGGATTGTAAATCCTACGATGTTAGAAGTGTATGATGATATACCAAAAGATTTATTAGAATATGTTGAAGATGTAATTTTAGATAAAAGGAAAGATGCAACAGAGCGATTACTTGAATTTGCTGAAACTGTAAAAGGAGTAAAAAAGCAAGATACAAAGCAAGCTTTAGAATGGAGAAGTTTACCGTTACAAGAAAGAATTACACATTCATTAGTAAAAGGAATAGATGCATTTATTGTAGAAGATGCAGAAGAGGCAAGATTAAGTGCAGCAAAACCTTTACATGTTATTGAAGGAAATTTAATGACAGGAATGAATGTTGTAGGAGATTTATTTGGTGCAGGAAAAATGTTTTTACCTCAAGTAGTGAAATCTGCTAGAGTAATGAAAAAAGCAGTGGCTTATTTAAATCCATTTATAGAAGAAGAAAAAGGAGAAGCTCAAAAGACGTTAGGTAAAATTTTAATGGCTACCGTAAAAGGAGATGTACATGATATTGGTAAAAATATAGTGTCTGTAGTTTTAGGATGTAACAATTATGAAATTGTAGACTTAGGGGTAATGGTACCACCAGAAAAAATTATAGAAACTGCCAAAAAAGAAAATGTAGATGTAATTGGTTTAAGCGGATTAATAACACCTTCGTTAGATGAAATGGTATACTTAGCAAAGGAGATGGAACGACAAAATTTTGAAGTTCCTTTATTAATAGGAGGAGCTACTACTTCTAAGGCGCATACTGCTGTAAAAATAGATACACAATATAAAAATGCAGTAGTGCATGTAAATGATGCTTCAAGAGCAGTAACAGTAGTAGGGGATTTATTAAATACAGTAACAAAAAATGAATATATAACTGATTTAAAAAAAGATTATGGAGCGTTTAGAGAGAAATTTTTAAAAAGAGGAAAAACAAAAGCTTATGTTTCTATTGAAGATGCACGTAAGAAAAAATTTGAAATAGATTGGAATCGTACAAGTATAACCAAGCCAAATGAATTAGGAATTAAAGTTATAGAGGATGTAGATTTAAAAGATTTGTTAGAATATATAGATTGGAGTCCTTTTTTTAGAAGTTGGGATTTGCATGGGAAATTTCCACAAATTTTAGAAGATGAAATTGTAGGAGAACAAGCAATAGAATTATATAAAGACGCACAAGATTTATTAACTAAAGTAGTAAATGAAAAGTTACTAAAAACAAAAGCAATTTTTGGCTTATTTAAAGCAAACTCTATAAATGATGATGACATAGAAGTATACGATACAGAAGGAAATACACTAGCAACATTTATAACATTAAGACAACAACTTAAAAAAAGAGGAGGCGTTTCTAATCATGCTTTAGCAGATTTTATAGCACCGAAAGAAACTGAAAGAGAAGATTATATCGGTTGTTTTTGTGTGTCTACAGGTTTCGGGACGCAGGAGTTGGCTTTAGAGTTTGAAAAAGAGAATGACGATTATAATTCTATAATGATTAAAGCATTGGCAGATCGTTTAGCGGAAGCATATGCAGAATATCTTCATAAAGAGGTAAGAACCAAATATTGGGGATATGCTAAAGATGAGAGTTTTACAAATGAAGAATTAATAAAAGAAAACTATAAAGGAATTCGCCCAGCACCAGGCTATCCTGCATGTCCAGATCATTTAGAAAAAAACACTATTTGGGATTTGTTAAAAGTTAAAGAAAGAATAGGAGTGAAGTTAACAGAAAGTTTAGCGATGTGGCCAGCAGCAAGTGTTTCTGGTTATTATTTTGGAAACCCAGAAGCCAAATACTTTGGATTAGGTAAAATAAAAGAAGATCAATTAAATAGTTATATAAAAAGAAGAGCGATTTCACCAGAGAAAGCTGCAAAATGGTTGAATCCAAATTTAGCAGATAATTAAAAAAAGATGAAGAGATTTTAGCCGCTTGTTTTACTAACGGCTTTTTAAAATTGAATAAAATGAAAGTAACAGAACATATAGCACAGTCAAAGGGAGAAACACGTTTTTCATTTGAAATTTTACCTCCTTTAAAAGGACAACATATCGATTCTATTTTTAATAATATAGATCCTTTAATGGAGTTTAATCCGCCATTTATAGATGTAACTTATCACCGTGAAGAGTATACTTATAAAGAATTAGAAAATGGATTGTTAGAAAAGAAAGTTGTAAAAAAACGACCAGGTACTGTAGGAATTTGTGCAGCAATACAAAATAAGTATAATGTAGATGCAATTCCACATATACTTTGTGGAGGTTTTACAAAAGAAGACACAGAAAATTTTTTAATAGACCTAGATTTTTTAGAGATTGACAATGTAGTAGCACTAAGAGGAGATGCTGTAAAGAGTGAAATGTATTTTAAGTCAGAAAAAAATGGACATAATTATGCAAGTGATTTAGTGGGGCAAATAGGGAATTTAAATAAAGGGAAATATTTAGATGAAGATTTGCAAAATTCATCAGCTACTAATTTTTGTGTAGGAGTAGCTGGGTATCCAGAAAAACATATGGAAGCACCTAGTATGGAATCGGATATTCATTTTTTAAAGAAAAAAATTAAAAATGGAGCAGATTATATTGTTACACAAATGTTTTTTGATAATCAAAAATATTTTGATTTTGTAAAAAAATGTAGAAAAGAAGGAATAACAGTTCCGATTATTCCAGGATTAAAGCCTATTTCTACCAAAAAGCAGTTAAATCTTATACCTTATAGATTTAAAGTTGATTTGCCAGACGATTTAGTAATGGCTGTGGTAAAAGCGAAGGATAATAAAGCTGTAAGGCAAGTAGGTATAGAATGGTGTATAGCACAAAGTAAAGAACTGATAAAAGCAAAAGTGCCTTTTGTACATTACTATTCAATGGGTAAATCAGATAATATTCAAACGATTGCAAGTGAAGTTTTTTAAAAAATAATTAACCCCATTATATATTTAATTCAATTCATGTTTTTTAATATACAATGGGGCTATAATAATATTCAGTATTAGTTAAGCGAAATTTTTAAGAGGAGTTTGTTTTTTTGAAAATACCCACAATACTAATGATGTAGCTAGTATGGTAAGAATCATAGAAAGTATAAAAGGAGCTCCAAGAAAATTAATGTTATCATTAGCTTTAAAATAAGAAAATGTTTGAGTCATAACTAAAGGGCCTATCATTAAGGAAATTCCGTTAATAGATGTTATAGCAGCCATTAATTCACCTTGTTTTTGATAAGGTAAAAAAGATGACATAATAGATTGTAAGCAAGGTTTCATAAGAGAACCAAAACTTCCAAAAGCAATTATAATAAAGATTAACCAATCTATATTAACAGTAGCATAAGCATAAAAAGTAGGGATAACAAAAAAAGCGCCTATTAAAAAAGTTTTACGTTCTCCAAATTTGGGTATTAAAAATCTAGCCAATACATTTTGCACAAAGAAATTTGTTAGCCCAACAAAAAGTAAAGACAATCCAATTTTTAAAGCGCCCCAATTAAATTTATCAATCATATAATAAGACCATATAGATGTGAAAGAATGAAATGCTAGTTGGTATAAAAAAGAAGCAGTTAAAAGGGGAATAGGTAAATTAGAAAATTTTAAAAAACCAAACGGAACTAGCTTCTTCCAATCAAATTCTTCATTTTTTTTCTTTAAAGTTTCAGGAACAAATAAATAAACCAATATCAAATTAAAAAGAAAAAATAAAGATCCAATATATAAAGGGCTTCTAATACTTATAAATTCACCTAAAATGCCTCCTAAAAAAGGACCAACCATTAAACCTAAACCAATAGCAGATGTTACAATACTAAAATTAATTGCTCTTTTTTTAGGCGGAGTAATATCTATAATACATAAATTAACAGTAGCAATAGTTGCAGAAAGTACTCCTAATAAAAATCTTGTTAAAAGTAATAATTCGATATGATTTATAAAAGCCATAACAATAAAATCAATACTACTTGCCATGATAGAAAAAAGTAATATTTTTTTTCTTCCATATTTTCCAGATAAAACAGCCATTAAAGGGCTCATTAAAAATTGGCCTAAGGCATATCCAAAAAGAAGATAGCCTCCCCACTTAGCAGCGCTTAATAAATCATTTTTTAAAATATCCATTATTAATTGTGGCTTAATAGGTATAATTAAACTAAACCCCATTATATTAATAAATAGAGTGATAAAAAGAAGTGTTAGTATAGATTTCTCTTTATGGTTACTAGCGTTAGTCATGCAGTATTAAAATTTATTTTTTTGATGCCAATTTTTCCACCAAACAGTAAAAGCTTGTGTTCTGTATTCATCAGCTTGAAAAGGACCAGGAGTATAGTACAGGGAGCTCACACCTTTTTGTGTTTCTTCTACTAGTTTTATATCTTGTTGAAGTGTAGTATCCCAAAGCCAAGTAAGTTCTTCTTTTGTTTTATTAAATTCTTTTGAGGTAACCCAAAAAACTTCAATATCAGTTTCATTAATATTTACAGGTCTTACACAAAAAAGAACAACATAATCAGCATAGGCTAAATAGAAAAGAAACGGCCCCATGCACCCAAAAATAGCACCACCTTCCATTCCTTCAGCTTTACCTAGAGCAGGTCCTAATCTTTCTCCTGTTTTACTTCCTGTTAAATTTCCTTCTTTAAGAGGTAATGCCATGTGGAAATAAAACATTTCATTATCAGATAGAAAGTCAACTTCTTCTGGAGCTTCCCATCCTAATTTTAATCCTTTTTCACGCCATGTAATATCATCATTTATGTATAAATCTTCTCTGCCATTCTCAAATTGGTGAATAAAACCTTTGTTTTCACCTAACTCAGGATGACTAGATGCACAATGCCAACATTCTAGAAAATTCTCAGTCCATAATTTCCAATTGGCTTTTACTTTATAGGTTTTAGTAGCACTTATTTTTCCTTCTTCAAGAGAAAAAGGACCTAATACTTTATTTAATTCATTTAAATGAGGGAAATTTTCGTTATTACCATGATAAAAAGTAAGCCCTCCTGTTTCTTGAATTTTTAGTTTTCTTAAGCATAATCCTTTTGAAATTACAGAATCATCACCTCGAGCTAAAACTAAATCTCCATTTAAATCATATTTCCATGCATGATATGGACAAACTATTGATTTTAAGCTTTTAATTTTTGATTTTTCATCAAATGCTTTTTTTTCTAATAAGCGTTTACCTCTATGTCTACATGTGTTAGCCATAGCTTTAATAGTATCGTCCTTATCTCTAATTGTAATAACACTTTCTAAAGAAGTTTCAGTAACGGTATAATTTCCTGTGTTTTGAAGAGCACATGATGGAGACGCCATTATAGGTAATGAGCGAAAAAGAGAATGCCTTTCTTTTTCGAAAATTTTAGAATCGGTATAAGAAGAGCGAGGAAGAGATTTAGCTAGTTGATTGTGTGTTAAGTTTATTTCTAAAAAATCCATAAAATAAAAACAATAAGGGTTTAATTAAATTTGGGGTCATCTAAAAGTGTTAATGCTGCTTTAGCAAAAAAAGGATGATTATTAAAGACATATAATAATTTTTCTTTCCAAACATCAAATGGGAGTATCGTATAGTATGATTTTAATTGAGACTTTGCTGTAGCAATAATAATTTCAGGGTCATTTGGATAATCGTTTAGAAATAATTCAAAGGATCTACTAGTTTGAGTTCCAATTTTACGAAGGCTTATTGCATGTCCAGTACCTTTTAACTTAAAAACATTTTTATAAGCTTCAAAAAACTGTAATTCTTTCTTAGAAATGCCTTTGTTAATAGCTAAATTCATTAAGGTTAAAGCTTCAGAACGATAGTATTTACTATCTTTATTAACATCATTAATACCCAATAGAATTAAACCCTTAATTAAACCAAGAAGATTATCATCGCTTTCATATGCTTTAATTCTAAGTGTTTTTAAGTTAAAAATTATGATTTCCTTATTTCCTTCTGCTAATGCTTTTGTTCCTATATTTAATACTGTAGAGTTTCCTTTAATTTCTTTATTAAATTGATTCTTTTTAAGAATATTGGCTTCAACTTCCCATAGATCAACATTAAAGACTTCTTTTATAACTATATAAGTTTGTCCTTGTTTTAGTTTAGGTTTTAACTTTGGCCAATTAGAGACTAAAAAAGGGAAACCTTTTGAGTCTATTAGTAATTTTACGATGTATGCAGCTAATCTATGAACTTTTGTGCCTTCATTATAATTGTATTCTCTTATAGGTTTTACTTCTGTAGGTAATACATGAGAAAAATAAGGATCTTCACTCCAATCACTTTCTATTAAAGAAGAGATATTAGGCCTGTCCCAATAGTCATCTTCTAAAAGAATAGGTTGCTTTTTTACTTCGTATTGCATTAGAGTAGCTAAACCTTCATCTAAAAAAAGAGATTTAGACATTAAATTACAATGTGTGATTTCATGAACAAGAATAGAGGTGTTGTTAATATCAGTTTCGTTTGTAATAATAAAACCAAAACCATTAATACCTGTTACTGCATGTGTAGGCGTCTCTTTAGATTCTAATTCAATTACAAGAGTAGATATTGGGGCATTTAACTTTTGGGCTACCCAAAGTTGTGCTTCTTGAATTTTTTTAATTTGTAACTCAGATAGTTCATTTCCTATGGAAAATATTTTATCTGAAATTTGAATTATTTTTTTTAATCCATCAGCAATGTCATAGGCGAAATCTAACCATATTCCTTGGGCTCCCATGTTTGCTAATTCTTCAGCAATCTCTTTTGTAAGAAGCCAATTTTGATGAGTTGCCGCTTTACATAAGTCAGCAAATAATTCTCCTGGCTGTTTTATTTTATTTTCTGTGTAATTCATTATTAATCATTTTTATGACCAACAAGAAAACTAGTAACATAATTTTCTTCCAATCCATCTACTTTAAGTAGCATATTAATTTCATTATCGATACTACCACCCCAAGTAAGTGAGTTTAAATTCATGCTAGCACCAGCCAAACCTAATTGCTGTATAATACAACCGGCTTCTATAAGGCTAAAACGATAACCTATAGCGCCGTATTTATTTACACTACGATTAAATATTCCAGTAAGACTAAATATAGCACCACATTTTATTTCTGAAATTTCCATTTGTAAGGCATGTGATATTGTTTTTAAATCGATGCCTTCATTAATTAGTGTTGTACTATGTTTTTTAGGGTTATAGTTATAACAATTCCATTTTGAATAATCTTTATTAGGGTGAAAGACATAGATTTCTATTGGGTATAAAGCTCCTGCAGAAGGATATAATCGTTTGCTAATAGTTATTCTTTCATTAGAAGAAGAAATATTTAATCTTGTTGTTTTTAAACTAGATAGAATATCAGACAATTCTTGGTCTGATAAAGGATGTTTATTAAAAAGCCTTTTTGAAGACCTATTTTTAAAAGCTTCTTCTAAGGTAATGTTAAAAGGATTAGGCTCTAAAAGTTTTTTTTCATCACTAAATACATAATTTTTTTTATTTCTAGAATCTAAATACATTTGATAAGGATTTGTCAAATGATGTGAAATAGACTTTGAAAGAAAAGGCTTATTTACAGTAGTGTTTTTTGTGTTTTCATGAAATGTTTCTACAAAGTTTTTAGTTTCCTCTTTTAATATGTATTCTTGAGAAATTTCATGTCTATTTAAATAATAATCTATTGTTTTATTCATAATTGTTTACTTTAAAAAGACTATGGAAATGGATGAATATCTATGTTGATGGGAGTATTTAACTCTCGTTTTTTATGTTTTAAAAATTGATTAAAACGTCTTCTATCTAATGGTGCTCTATTATGACCACACCACATGGTTTGAAAACTCGGAACAGCTATTTTTACCACATGAAGTCCAAGTTCTTTAATGTCATTAGGAGTATTGTTTATTAAATAAGGTGTATGACCTAAACTAGTAAGTTTATTTATAATAAATTTAGATTGTTCTTTATGATTCATTTTACAATGATCATTTAAAGATGAGTTTTCGAATAGATCTGACACTTCATCACTATTCCATAGGAAAGTAGCTTTTTTTTCATTTTCTTCATCTAAATAATACTTAACATGATCTGAAAATAATTTTATTTCTTCCTTTTCTATTCTTGTAGATCGGTGTCTCATTTCTTGACACCAGTTAAGAGTGTGAAAACATTCTACAGTAGCTTTTTCAAGAGCTTTTTTAGCACATAAATTTGTTGAAGCTCCAAGAGCAATACCAGCTTTACCATGTTGCTTTGCTACAACAAGTATTGAAGGAATACCTAATTCAGTAGTTATGTCTCCAATAAAAAGATCAACACCTTTAAACTGCAACAGTTTTTTTAAAGCAGGGTTAGCGTTTTCTAAAGCTTTTTCCATAGATATTCTTTTAGGAGACTGCCTTGCTGCCCAATGAAGAGAATAAGAATCTCTTTCAATGGCTTCGCATAATCCTCCACAGATAGCCCATTCTTTTGTTGGTCCACAAGCTAAACCAGTACTATATGAATCTGTAATATATTCTGTTTTATCAATGTGTTTGTAAGCAAAATAGGCAAGTGCAGCAGGAAATAAAATATTTTTGTTATTAGATAAATTTAAAGCTTCAATCCACCCAATACTAATTTCTGGATTATGAGCATTGTATTTTAAATCTTGACTAGCATACTGTTCTTCATTGAATAAAATAAAATCATTAGGATGAACATAAGTTCCTTTTTTTAAATGAGATGATTTTAGCATTATAATATCCTCAGGATCATATATTGCAGCAGCATAACGTTCTATTCCTTCTCCTACTGCTGCCCACATAGCAGAAATCCGATCTAAAGCAGCTCCTGCTGATTTTCGTTCAATAGTAAAATTGTCTCTATTACAAGGAGCAATAACTAAAGGGTCTTGAAATTCTGCAATTGTAATAAAAATATTAGGCTCATCTGGTGCTATAGGAGCTTCAGCTATATACCGAATAATACCATAATCTATATCTAATATTTTGTCTAAGAGATTACTTAATTTCTCATCCATGATTTAATTGTTTAGGTGAGTTTCTAATAATAAGTTGTGATAATTCTTTGATGGTTGTTGTTCTTTACTACTACATACTTTACATTTTGGTAAACGTAAAATAGGGGAGTGTTTAAATTTTAATAACAAGGGATCAACGGTTAATATTGAAGAGGTTCCTAACACATCATAATCTCCTCTTAAAATTAATAACACTTGCCTGGTAATTATAGAAGAAGCCAAGTTATCTAATACAGGTCCTCCTTGGTATTTTGGTAAATCGGAAACATTAGAGTTTAGATATGCGTTCGTTTCATCAGGAAATAAATTTGAAGCAATTTCTCTTTGTGTAGCACATTCTAAACAAGCAGTTTCACCAGGAGTTACAAAAGGACCAATTTTAAATAAACCATTAGACCATCTAAAAAATAGGACTAATTGATTTCTTTTAATAGCTTTTTCGTTTTCTTTATTTAATAATAAATAATCATCAGAATCAGTAATAACTAATTTAAGTGAGTTTGGGTTGTCAGACTCATTTATTTTTATTTTAGCTTCTGATAATGAGTTTTTTATAAGGTTGTGTAGTATTCCTTCTCCTATTATAGAAACTGATTTAGGAAGTCTGATTTCTTTGTATTTAATATTTTTGTTTGGATGTAAATCTGCAATTCTTTCAAATTGAAAACTACTCATTTCTTTTTTACTTATTAAAAAACCTTTAGATATAAGTAGTTCTGTTAACGGGGTAAAAATATCTTCATTAATAGTTTCAAGTTTGTTTGAGGGTTGTTTAAAAAAGTTAAGAATATTAGCTATTTCTAAAACATGTTTGTCAAATGTAACATTGTCACCATTTGGTTGACGTAATTGTAAACGATCATTTCCTACATGTACCCAATGAACTTCTGGGTGTATAATGTAATCGGTTTTTTTTTCTCCCATTATAAATGTTTTTTATTTGGAATTAAATCAGTAAATTTTTTAAGAAAGTTGAATTTTCTAGAATTAGAAATTTTAAGTGCCCTGATTATTTTTTTAGTTAACTATTAACTTTAAAACTGTACCGTTAAATATTTAACAGTACAGTATTAACTACAGATTATCCACAAGAGCTAGAGCTACATGTACATGCACCACCAATTAAAGTGTTGTCAAATCCGTTTACAGCAGCTACACCTTGTGTAGAAGAGTAAGCACTAATAATTGTTTTGAAATTTTTCATAATTTGAAAATTTAAATGTTAATAGATTAATTTGTTTTAAACGTTGTTTGTTAACCACAACAACTAGAACTACATGTACATGCACCTCCAATTAAAGTGTTGTCAAATCCGTTTACAGCCGCTACACCTTGTGTAGAAGAATAAGTGCTAATTGTTTTAAGATTTTTCATAATTTGAAAATTTTAAATGTTAATTAATTAATTTAACGCAAACTTATGGGTGTTTTATTTTGTATATCTAAGTATTTATACTGATTTATTGTTTTTTTTATAATTTAGATAAAAAAAGAACTAAGTTGGGTGGGTGAAATAGATCTATCTAATTGTTTATCAGTTGTGTAAATGTATTTTGTTTTAATGAAAAACTAAAATGTTTTTATGAAGTGAATTTTGTTAAAAAACGTTTTAAGGGCTATTTAGTTTTATGAGGTTTAGGAGAGGTTGACTTAAAATGCTTTAATACATGTTTTTATGCAGTTCTTTAATTTGAAGAAAAAAAAAGAGTTGAAAGTATTGTTATACTCCAACTTTTAAGTTAAATAAAAAATTATTGATCGACCATTTCTAAATTCTCAATAACTCTTGCTTTGTTTTCTATTAGAAACAAGAATAAATTTCCTTGCCCCGATCTGTTAAATTTTACTGCAATGTTTTGGCGATGAGTATCAATTGTTCTTTTACTG
>CALISK010000344.1 GCA_938041625.1 uncultured Tenacibaculum sp.
GTAGCGAAGAGCAGATTTGAACTGCCGACCTCAGGGTTATGAATCCTGCGCTCTAACCAACTGAGCTACCTCGCCATTTGCGGGTGCAAATATATATCTTTTTTTAGTACTAACAATAAATAAAAGGTATTTTTTTTAAAAAGAATATTTATATATATTGTAACCCAAACCATAATGTAAATGAGTAAAGTTAAATTCGAATTAGAAATTCCTGTACATGCATCCCCAGCTCTATTATATCAATATTTTGCAACACCTTCAGGTTTAGAAGAATGGTTTGCAGATAGAGTGAATTCAAGAGGAAAGATTATCACGTTTTTATGGGATGACAGTGAAGAAGAAGCCACTGTTATAACAAAAAAGACAGATGAACGTGTAAAGTACAAATGGACAGAAAGTGAAGGAGATGATAGTTACTTTGAATTTAAAATTCAAGTAGACCCTTTAACAAAAGATGTAGCGTTAATAATAACAGATTTCGCTGATGATGAAGATGATGCTGAAGAAGCAAAAATGTTATGGAAAAACCAAATAGATGAATTAAGACATTTAATAGGAGCTTAATAAAAAGTAAGAATAAAATCAACTCGGCTAAATGCCGAGTTTTTTTATGTCTATGCATTTAGAATTTAGTAATTTTGCATTCTAATTTTTTATAAATGTTAAACTACAACGGAAATTTAATTGAACCATCTGAATTAGATTTGACTCATGAGAATCGAGCTTTTAAATATGGAGATGGAATTTTTGAAACAATTAAAGTACAAAATGGAAAAATTGTATTTTTTGAAGATCATTACTTTCGATTAATGGCTTCAATGCGAATGTTGCGCATGAAAATACCAATGAAGTTTACATTTGAATTTTTAGAAGAAGAAATAAAGAAAACAATTAAAGAGGTTGAAGGAACTATATTTAGAGTTCGTTTAAATATTTTTAGAAAAGACGGAGGGTTATATAATCCTAAAACTAATGAAATTGATTATTTAATAGATGTAAAAGAAATCAAAGTATTAGTAAAAGAAGAGTATAAAATAGATTTATATAAAGATTTTTATAATTATAGTGGTTTATTATCGACAGTTAAAACAACTAATAGAATGCTAAATACTGTAGCCTCTATTTTTGCTGATGAAAATGATTTAGATAATTGTATTTTGTTGAATGAGAGAAAAGGAGTTGCAGAAGTTACAAATGGTAATATTTTTGTAATTAAAGATAATATCATTAAAACCCCAGCATTATCTGAAGGGTGTATAAAAGGTGTCACTAGAAAAAAAGTGATAGAAATTTTAGAAAAACACCCCGATTACACAATTGAAGAGACTAGTATTTCTCCTTTTGAAATTCAAAAAGCAGATGAGGTTTTTATAACTAATGCAATTGTAGGAATTCAACCTGTTACCAATTATAGGAAAAAAGAATTCAAGCTTGATATTGTAAGTAAAATTAGTAAAAGCTTAAATATATTAACTTTAACGAATTAAATAAACAAAAATTCTTTAGGGCTATTTACCATTTTTTGATAATAATATTTATTAACTGTCATGGGAATATCAAGGTCTGAGAATTTTACTTCAAATATATTACCATAACTTTTTACAAACTTTACTTTTACTGGATTACTTTTCATGATGTTAATATTTTATGTTACTACATTTAATTTAATAGTAATTAAGCGATCTAAAATAAAATATTAGTCAAAAGAAGAGTTAACAAAGGTGATTGGAAGAATTATATATGATGAGTTAATTTTTATTAAAAGAGAACCCTCATATGTTTTAAAAACGGATGAGGGTTCTCTTTTAATAAGAAAAGTATGAATGAAAATACTATTTCAAGATTATTTCATACAAATTAGTGTTATTTAAAGAATAATTACCAGAAATTTCTTCTACTTGTTTTTCTTTATTGTCTTTACCGAAGTAGGTAATTCTAAATTGTTTTATTTGATCTTCAGGATATGAGTTAAAATCCATTTCAATAACACCTTCAGAATTACTAGTTTTACTTTCTTTAAATTTATATTCCGTTAAGGCATCTACAGTAACTTGAAGAGCATAACCATTAGCATCTTTAAATTTTGCTGTAAAAGTTTGTAATTCCTTCTGAGGTTCATTTACGTAATTTAAATACTGTTGATTGGTGTTTTGATGTTTGTTTCTATAAAAACCAAGATGAATATTGTTACTTACATCATCTAAAAAAGTATTGTATCCTTTCTTTTCAGCATCGTCAAAATATTTACAAGATTCGCTTGTATTAGATCTAGAAATTTCTACTTCCTTACTATATTTTTTTCTGTTTCTATAATTTTTATAAGCCAATACAGATCTTTTAAATAGGTAAAAAACAAATAAACCAGCTAATACCTCTAAAACATAAAAGAGAACAGGTAATATATCTTGAATACCAAAAGCAGATTCTCTAATACCAGCAGATATTTCTCTAGCAACACGTTCCTTTGAAAAATAAAAGATAGCAACTCCAATAGCTACAAATAAAATAAAACCAAAGAAAAATTGACCTTTAACATCTCTAAGAATACGATCTCTAATATCAGAATCAGGCTTAGATGAATTAGAAGCCACTTTCTTTTCTTCAAAAAAACGTTTATTTCTAATATTAGAACTTAGCATACCTACCATTAATTCTGCAATTACTATAGAAATAAAAATGATTCCTATACCTATAACCCAAGGAGCTTGTGGTAAAATGTCTCTATAAATTTCTCTACTAAAGTAGTATTCTAATATACAAATAACAACAAATGCAATAGTAAAAGGAACTACATAAGCATTAGACATTATTTTATCCCATTGACTTAATTTCTCTTCATCTGGTTTTACAATTTCAAAAGTGTCTCTAGCTCTTTTAGAAGAAGAGTTTGCTCTTGAAGCTAATTCATCAGATATTGTAAAAAGATCTTCAGACTCGTCTGTAGATGGATTTCCCCAATTAATTATCATTTTAATATATTTTTTTATTTGTTATAAGCATTCAAAATCTTCTAAATAGCTAAAAAAACCTTCTTTACCTTCAAATTCGTTAATTTCTACACCATCAAAAACACTAGTGTCTTTCCAACCAATTAAATATAATTCAGCATTGTCTGGTAATTCTAACTTATTCTTAATCTCTTTAATTCTACCAGATCTTTTAGGTTCATTAACACCATCTGTAAATAAAACAATCATAACCTTATCATAGTCATCTACTTTTGGTTCTTTTAAAAGTTTATTTATGTGTTCAAAAGCTAAATCAATATTGGTAATATCATTACCTTTATAAGGCTTGTAAGCTAAAATAGAGTTTTGTACAGTTTTAGATAAAAAAGTATTTAACCTAGACGCATTCTTTTTCTTAATTTTTTCATTTTTAGCTTTCGTTTTATCATTATGCTTTTTTTGCTTTGCACGTTCAGATAAAGTTGGGTTTTCAGAAGTTAGAATATTTTTATATTGTTTTAAAGCACTTACTTTTAATCTGAAAATTTCTTTTGAATTGGGAGCAGGGTTTCCTAGTATAGTTGAAGAAAAATAACCGCTTCCGTTTTCGTTTATAACGTTAATAATAGATTTATAATCTTCTTTATTTAATTTTTGTATACCTTGAGAAGAGCCACTTCTATCATCACCAAGAACAATCATTATTTTACATTCAGGAATTTCTTCTTCAGTTGTCTCAGCATGCTTAGGTTTTGAAGTCTCACAAGAAAGAATGGACAAGAAAACTAAGAAAGGTAGAATTTTTTTAATTATCATAATAGTTAATTTTTCCGCTAATATAAATAAAAGGGAACGACTTCTTATAAAATTATAATTAGATGAGGATGGTAGATTTATAAAGAAAGGTAGTTTTGAAATAAAGAAGATTAATTTTGATATAGTTTTTAAGTATTTTAAAAACCTATAATTTATAAAGAGTATTTGTAAATTTCATTAAAATAAATCATAGATATGAATTTAAATCAAATTACTGTACCCTCAATAAATGTATCTAAAGCTATAGTGTTTTATGAAAAACTAGGATTACAATTAATAGTTAAAGCACTACCAAATTATGCAAGATTTAAATGTTTAGAAGGCGAAGTAACTTTTTCAATTCATTTAGTAGAAGAATTACCTAAAGGAGCAGGTGTTTATGTATATTTTGAAAATGAAGATATTGATAATTATGTAGAAACTTTAATTAAAAAGGGGATTAATTTTGATGAGTTACCTACAAATAAAACTTGGTTATGGAAAGAGGCTAGATTAAAAGATTTAGATGGCAATCAATTAATTATATTTTATGGAGGCGAAAATAGAGTAAATCCACCATGGAGAATAAAATAAATTAATTCATTTGAATATCTGCAGGAGCATTTGCCCAAATCTTATATTCACCACCTTTTTGTAGAAGCTTGTTTTTCCAAATAGCTTCTTCATCTTCTGCTAAAATGTTTTTAAAATCATTTTCTGTAATAAACCAAGATTGAGTACCTAACTCTTCTTTTAATTGATTAGTGCCCCAGCCGGAATAGCCTAAGAAAAATCGAATGTCTGTAGGTTTAATTAAATCATCTACCAATAATTTTTTTAAAGCATTAAAATTACCTCCCCAATAAATTCCATTAGCAACTTCAACGCTATCTTTTAATAAGTGAGGTACTTTATGAATAAAATATAAATTATCTTGTTCTACAGGTCCGCCTTGGTAAATTGTAAAATTACAATTCACATCGGGTATCAAATCTTCCAATACATATTCTAATGGTCTATTTAATATAAAACCGACTGAGCTTTGGGTTGTGTGCTCAGTTAATAAAATAATTGCCCTTTTAAAAGAATCATCATTTAAAATAGATGGTTCTGCAATTAATAATCGTCCTTTAGTAGGGGGTAACATTGTCATAATGTTAAAATTTTACAGTAATGTATAAATATTTTTTCATTTTTTTAACTTTTTTTTTGATAAAAAATAACATTTATACCTTATATGGCTGTAAACTAGTTCTTCTCTTCAATTACAGATTTATAAACTTTATTTGAAAAACAATGTTAATATGCAAATTTTTTAACTTTTTTGAAAATATTTCTGTTTTTTGAAATTTAGTTATTATCATAAAAAATGAAAGAAACAGAAAATAATTTTAAGATTATTAATTCAAATTTACAGTACTATTTCTTCAATTTTTCTTTAACAAAAAATGCAGTTTGAGATTCTTTTTGATCTATTAATTCTTCTGGAGTTCCTTGAAAAATTAGGTTTCCACCATTTTTACCTCCTTCAATACCTAAATCAATAATGTAATCGGCACATTTTATTAAATCAATATTATGCTCAATAACAATAATAGAATGTCCTTTTTCTATTAAAGCATTAAAAGAAGCTAATAATTTATTAATATCATGAAAGTGCAAACCTGTGGTGGGTTCATCAAAAATAAACAACGCTTTTTCTTTGGTGTTTCCTTTTACAAGAAAAGAGGCTAGTTTAATTCGCTGCGCTTCACCACCAGATAGGGTAGAAGATGATTGCCCTAGTTTTACATAACCTAAGCCCACATCTTGCAATGGTTTTAATCGATTTGCTATTTTTTTAACTTCATTATCTGTAAAAAAAGTAATGGCATCATCAATAGTTAGGTTTAATATATCATCAATGTTTTTATTACAAAATTTAACTTCTAAAATTTCTTTTTTAAATCGTTTTCCATGACATTGTTCACATTGTAAATGAACATCAGCCATAAATTGCATTTCAATAGTAACTACTCCCTCTCCTTTGCAAACTTCACAACGACCTCCTTCTACATTAAAAGAAAAATGTTTAGGTTGGTAATTTCGCATTTTAGATAGCTTTTGACTAGATAATAGTTTTCTTATGTCATCATAAGCCTTTATATAAGTAACAGGGTTAGACCTAGAAGATCTTCCAATGGGGTTTTGATCTATAAATTCAATGTGTTTTAAATTTTCATAACTCCCTTCAACCGATGTATATTGTCCTATTTTGTCACCATATCCAATTAATTTTTTTTGCATTATTGGATATAAAATTTTCTTTACAAGTGTACTTTTTCCACTACCAGAAACTCCAGTAATAACAGTTAAATTGTTTAAAGGAAAAGTAACATCAATATTTTTTAAGTTATTTTCTCTTGCACCTATTACTTTTATGAAATTGGTAGTTTTTCTTCTTTTTTCTGGAGTTTTTATTTCCAGTTTTTCTGATAGATACTTAGCTGTTAATGTGGTAGATTTTAAAATTTCTTTAAAATTTCCTTCAGCAACAACTTCACCACCATAAGTACCAGCTTCTGGCCCAATATCAATAATGTAATCTGCCTCTTTCATAATGTCTTCATCATGTTCAACAACAATTACGGTATTTCCTAGATCTCTTAAATCTTTTAAAACTGTAATTAATTTCTCAGTATCCTTAGGGTGTAAACCAATACTAGGTTCATCTAAAATATACATAGAACCAACTAAAGAACTACCTAAAGAAGTTGCTAAGTTAATACGTTGACTTTCTCCTCCAGAAAGAGTGTTTGAAGTTCTATTTAAAGTTAAATAGCTTAAACCTACGTCGGTTAAAAACTGTAAACGATTCTTAATTTCTGTAAGTAATCGTTGTGCAATTTTTTGATCATATTTATTTAAAACAATACTATTGAAGAATGTACTTAATTCATCTAAAGGTAAATTTACTAAGTCAGAAATCGTTTTGTCAAATACTTTTACGTAATTAGCTTCTTTACGAAGACGTTTACCATTACATTCATTACAGGTTGTTTTACCACGATAACGTGAAAGCATTACTCTGTTTTGTATTTTATAACTTTTTTCTTCTAATTCGCTAAATAATTGATGTATTCCTTTAAACTTAGAAGTACCAGCCCATACTAATTCTTGTTGTTCTTCTGTAAGTTCAAACCAAGGTTTATGAATAGGAATATCAAAATCTGAAGCATGTAATACTAAATCATCTTTATACCTTTTAAAAGAATCTGTTCTAAAAGGAAAAATTGCATTTTCATAAATAGATAAACCTGTGTTTGGAATTACTAGATCTTCATCGATTCCTATTACACTACCATAACCTTCACAATTAGGACAAGCGCCATAAGGGTTATTAAAACTAAATAAATGTAGATTAGGCTCTAGAAATGTGAGTCCATCTAATTCAAATTTATTACTAAATAAAGTAACATTCTTAGTTTCCAAATCTTCTATAGAAGAAATACCTTTACCTTCAAAAAAAGCGGTTTGAATAGCATCTGCTAATCGATTATAGAAATCTTCATTATCTTCTATGATTACCCTATCAATGACTAACTCAAAAGTAGCTGTATCAAAATTATCTACTGGGAATTTTTCTATTCTATAAACCTTCTCTTTATATTTTACTCTAGCATATCCTTGTTGTGTAAGTACTTTTAAAACAGTTTCTAAATCTCTTCCTTCAGAAATTGTTATCGGAGCTAATAGTAATAACTTGGTTTTTTCGGTTAAAGATTTAATATAGTTAATAACATCGGTTACTGTATGTTTTTTAACTTCATTACCCGATATAGGAGAGTAGGTTTTTCCTATTCTAGCATATAATAGTTTTATATAATCATAAATTTCAGTAGAGGTACCAACTGTAGAACGTAGGTTTGTAGAATTTACTTTTTGTTCTATAGCAATAGCTGGTGCAATTCCTTTAATATAATCTACTTTAGGTTTGTGTAATTTTCCTAAAAACTGACGTGCGTATGAAGATAAACTTTCTACATATCTTCGTTGACCTTCTGCATAGAGCGTATCGAACGCTAAAGAAGATTTTCCTGAACCAGATAATCCAGTTATTACAACTAATTTATTTCTAGGAATAACAACATCAATACTTTTAAGGTTATGCAATGCAGCACCTTTAATTATGATATTTTCTTTTGGATTTATGGTAGAAAGATCTTTCTTCATTTAAAACTAAAATAAGCAGTAAAATTACAGTTTTATTACTTAGGAAGAAAATAAATATACCTGGCTTTAATTATTTTCTAGAAGAAGGAAAAGAAGCAGCTATCATAAGTACTTTTGCTATTTGTGAGTTTTTAGGAATAGTAACTTCTTCTAAAGGTTCATTACTTTTAATTTTTAGTTGAATAGAGTGTTTAGGGATAAAAGTTATTTTTTTGTTTTTAATGCTTGAGGAGTTTAAATATTGGTAATACTGTCCTTTAATTTGTGCAAAAGGAATTTGTAATTTTCCTTCTATATAACTTTCTTTTAAGATAGGTAAAGAGTTGTTGTTTTGGTTTAAATAAATAGTTACAGTAGGAAGATTAGCTATTAAAAGCCCCGTAATTCTTCCAAAATTACCACCTTCTTCTAAATTACCTAGATTGTAAGGTGGTGGAAAAAGAAAACAGTACCCAGTTTTTTTACAACCTTTATTACGAATAGATTGGTTTATAGCTTCATCAAAATACCAACCCCAACTATTTGGTTGGTCTGTGTTATTGTTAGATACTTGTTTGTTTTCTATATAACTTAAAGGAGAAACAGGAATAAAAGTATATCCTTTATATTCTATTTTAATTTTTAAAATATTTTCTGATTTAAAAGGAGCAGTTGTTTTTTTAGAAATAGGATTAAATGCTAGATTTTCTTCTTTTCTTTTTTTATCGAGAGGTATATTAATATAAATTTGAATAGTTCTCATAGTATCATTTAAAGCATTTGTAATACCAGCTACAGAATTACCAAGTGTGTATGCAGGAGAGAAACTATAAACCTCTCCACTAATAGGATCGAAAGTTTCAAGACCTCCATTAGAATTATTTGGTAATCGTGTGTTTTTTAAAGTAGAAGAGAGGGTGTTTGAATTATATCTAAGGTTATTTTCTAAAGTTAATAATCTGCGATAATAATCGAAATATAAAAAAATATCAGACAATAAAGGAGCAGCAGATGCTGGCATATTGGGTATTAATGACTCTAAAGATTTTGCGTGTACCATTTGTGAAAAAGGTAAAGGTTTCTTTTTTCTTTTTTTTGAACTACTCCAAAGATGTGATAAATGATAAATTAAAATATAATCTAGTTTATTTTGGATGGTAATTTTATAAGATTTTAAATCTTTATTTGCAGTAATTAGTTGTTTAGGAGTTATAGAATCGAATATGATTTCAAACTTTTTTACAATTGTAGTAGCTTGTTGTTTTTGTAACTCAAAATGTTTTTGTAAAAATAACTTGTCAGAGCCATTTAATTGATATTTAATAGAAGTCATAATTTGTTTATACGAATTAAGAAAACTATTTGCAATTGATAATTGAACACAGCCCTTTACAGGAGAAGGAAAAACACGGGCACTAATGTAGTTGTATGTTTTTTGATTAAATTGTAAATTATTATTTAAATATGAATAAACAAAAGTATTATGATTAGGATCTACTAAAGGATATAAAGAAGCGCCTAAGATGTTGTTTTGAATTTCTCTTTTCAATTGTTTACTCCATTGTGTAGTATATGGTAAAGTATCAACAACTATTTTTTTTTGTGCTTGTATGTTTTGTGCAAATAAAGAAGGAGTCATTAAAAGTATAAAAAAGCCTATAAAGATTAGATGAATATAATGATTAATTTTTTTCATAATATGATTAATTTAAGGAGGAGTATATAAAAACTCCCCCTTAATTATATGTATACAAATTAATATTTAAAAGACTAATTTTTTCCAGAGACACCAGGATTGGTAATTGCACCAGCAACTATAAATGCTTGCTTTTGAAATTCAGGAACAGTAATAATTTCTTCTGAAGGACTAAAGGTTAGTGTAAATTCAGAGTTGTTAGAACCTTCTTCGTAGCTACTACCAGAAGCTCCGGCGCTAAAGCTACCTAAAGAGATAAACCCAAATAACTTTAAGTTTCCAGATGTTTTAGTACTCCATGATTCTTTAAAACTATTAAAATCAGCATTTTTATATTTGATTGTGATTGTTGGATAATTACTAACAATAACATTATTTAACCAACCAAAATTTCCGTTTTCTTCAAAAGAATTAAAATTAAATGGAGGAGGAGTAGAAGAAGCAAATTTAAATCCACTAACATCTTTTCCTTGATTTTCAAAAGCTTGACGTATAATAGATCCGTTATACCACCCCGTATTTATATCTTGTTGCCAAGCTAACGGACTAATAGGAACTATAGAATAGCCTTTATATTGAACCGTAACTTCTGTATCTTTACTAGTACCTTGAAAAGTAGACATATCGTAAGAAAACTGAGTTCCTAATGAAAATTTAAGCCATGAACCTACAGAAAAACCAGCACTACCATTAATACTAACATTCATGCTAGAACCAGAAGCTTGTGAAGTAGTCATTTTAAATTCTATGGCTCTAGATTCATTATTTAAATCATTTTTTATATCAGCGATAGATTTGTTTACATCCCATCCTGTTCTAAAATTTGTATCTACTTTTCCATCAACAGGATTAAAGGTTTTTATACCTCCATTACTCTCAGTAGGAGTCATGGTATTTGTAATAGCTTGTGCTACCGTCCAAGATCCATTTTGCATTTGAGTTTGTAATGCATTAACAGAAGCTGTCATGTTTAAATAAATAGAAACATCATTAATAACAGTATCTGAAGAACCAGGTCTTTTTGGTAATAAATCTTTAAGATTTCTAGCACTAGACATTTCATCGTATGATAAAGGCGGTTTTCCAGCACTTTCTGTACCACTCCACTGCGTACCTAAAACATAACTAATAACATAGTCATATTTTGTAGAAACACCCCAAGGACCAACAACTTCTTTTGCTTCGGTCATTTGAGCATCTGTAATATTACCATACGTAGTTTGAAAATCTTGTACAATAGTTGCTTGTTGAGCTGATGCATTTCCTTGTACAGTATTCATTTTTTTGGTATCTGCTTTATTTAAAGCATATGCTATACCGCTTAAAACCTGTATATAGTTGTTGGGAAAAGTACCAGCTTCACCAAGAGCCGCAGCAGGTTCTACTTTACCAGGAGAAACATTACCTGTAATTAAATCATAAGTTCCTCTATTAAAAATATTATTTAAATTTTGCCAATTGTATATAAAACCTCCTTGAGCAGGAAATTGAATAGGAAAAACTTTATCGTTAATAACACCTTTAACAGCATTTTGTGTTTGTTCTTGCAATACATTATAATATTCACTTTGTATTGAATCTGTATCAGCCGTTGCTGCACTTGATTTCTTTGGTTTCGTTAATGTACTCATTGTTTGGTTATTTTATACCTACTCTTTAGGCTTTTCGGAGGACTCCTCGTTTTTATAGTAGTTTCTGAACTCTACTTTTGATTAATGAAAGAAAATTTATAATAGCGCTATTGTTTTCTTATTCAAATTTAATTTTAAAAAATAAAGTTATGAGAAGTAATGTGTTAATAGCTATTTTTTAGGTGATAAGCGTATGTGTAAACGAAATAAGCGTATCAAGTTTTTTAAATTTAGTAGCATAAAAATTTGCATTTACATTTTAAAAAAACCATATTTGTCGAATAATCGAAACTTAAAACACGTAGCGTATACAATAAAATTACTTTTTTAATTTATTAAGATTCCCTAATCGAAGAAATTATTTTCTTCTTAAAAAAGTAGTATTATGCATCGAAGAGTTTATGACGATAGTGTTTTGGTTAAAGATTATATTAATGGTAAAGAGTTCGCTCTAGAGCTACTAGTAAAAAGACACCAACAAAGAATTTTCAGTTTTATTTATAGTAAAGTACAAGATAAAGATGTTGCAGAAGACGTTTTTCAAGATACTTTTATTAAAGTAATTAAAACCCTTAAAAAAGGTGCCTATAATGAAGAAGGTAAATTTTTACCATGGGTAATGAGAATTTCACACAACCTAGTAATTGATTATTTTAGAAAGAATAATAGAATGCCTTTGTTTAATAATTCAGATGACTTTGATATTTTTTCAATACTTAGTGATGATTCATTAAATGCAGAAAGAAGAATTATTAAAGATCAGGTTTTGTCAGATGTACGTAATTTAATAGAAGAGTTACCAAAAGAACAAAAAGAGGTTTTAAAAATGCGAATGTATATGAATATGAGTTTTAATGAAATCTCAGAAAATACAGGAGTAAGTATTAATACTGCTTTAGGTAGAATGCGTTATGCTTTAATAAATTTAAGAAAAGTAATAGAAGAAAATAAAATAATTTTAGTTCATTAATAATAAAAAGAGATTTGAAGCGTTAGTTAGTTAATATAAAGTAAAATAAATATAACTATATGCCAAAAAAATACTCTGAAAAATCATCTAATTATGAGATGAACCCAAAACAAAAGACCGTACAATTTATATTAAACTTTTCGAAATCTTTAAATATAATAAGGACTAGATCAAACGTTTTAATTGAATTGAATTTGAATTAAATCTCTGAAAGCTTCGATTTTATCGAAGCTTTTTTATTTTTTATTCTTTTTATAATAATCTTCTATTACTGTTTTTCTACCAATAGTGTTTGTAATAGAATCTTTTTCTAATTTCCAACCTCTTGCAGGCGAATACTCTCTACCATAATAAATGATTTGTAAATGTAATTTATTCCATAATTCTTTAGGAAAAAGGCGTTTTGCATCTTTTTCAGTTTGATTTACATTTTTACCATTGGTAAGATTCCAACGATACATTAAACGATGTATATGCGTATCTACAGGAAAAGCAGGGATGTTAAAAGCTTGTGCCATAACTACACTTGCTGTTTTATGACCAACTGCGGGTAATTCTTCTAAAGCTTCAAAACTAACTGGTACTTCACCATTATGTTTGTCTATTAATATTTTAGATAATCCATGAATACCTTTTGATTTCATAGGAGATAATCCTACAGGTTTTATAATATCTCTAATTTCATCTACAGTAAGTTTTACCATATCATATGGATTATCTGCTCTTTTAAACAAAAGAGGAGTTATCTTATTTACACGTTCATCTGTACTTTGTGCAGACATTAAAACGGCAATTAATAACGTATATGGATCTGTATGATCGAGTGGGATAGGAGTTTCCGGATATAATTCTTCTAAAGTATCAATTACGAATTGAACTTTTTCTGCTTTGGTCATTTTTGAGTATTTTTACTTAACAAAAATACGAATTATGACAACATTAAAAGTAGGAGATAAAGCACCTGATTTTGAAGCGAAAGATCAGGAAGGAAATACAATTAAACTTTCAGATTATTCGGGTAAAAAATTAGTTTTATTCTTTTATCCAAAAGCAAGTACGCCAGGGTGTACAGCTGAAGCATGTAATTTAAGAGATAACTACCAAACATTTTTGGCTAAAGGGTATGATGTGTTAGGAGTAAGTGCAGATAGTGCAAAACGTCAACAAAATTGGATTAATAAGCACGAATTACCTTTTCCTTTGTTAGCAGATGAGGATAAAACGGTGATTAATGCATTTGGTATCTGGGGGCCAAAAAAGTTTATGGGTAGAGAATATGACGGAATCCATAGAACTACTTTTGTGATAGATGAAAACGGAGTAATTGAAGAAGTGATTGCTAAAGTGAAAACGAAAGACCATACGGCACAAATTTTAGATTAAATAAAATCAACATATTAAAGAAAACTTTCATTTTTAAAATGAAAGTTTTCTAGTTTTTAAGTGTTAAAATTTAAATTCATGTTTAAATTAATCTTTTGTTAATGTTAAATCTATGTTTTTTTTAGATTTTTGTTCATATGAAAACAAAACATATCCTTTTAACAGCAGTCTTTTTTATAAGCTCAATTTTTAGTTATGCCCAAAAAGATTTAATAAAATCGGGACCTATGCTAGGATACTCAGATTTTAGAGAAGTTTTAGTTTGGTTACAAACAACTAAAGAAACAAAAATATCTATTAAATATACCGATAGCAAAGGGGAAACAAAAATAACAGCTCCGGTTTTTACAAAAGAAGAAAATAAATATATAGCTAAAATATACCCTGGACCTCTGAACTATGGAGAAAAATATAAATATGAAGTTTTGGTTAATGATAAACCAGTTTCATTTGATTATGATTTAGAGTTTGAATCACTTCAACTTTGGCAATATCGTATGGATCCTCCAGAATTTAGTTTTGCAATAGGATCTTGTTTTTATATGAATGAAGCGAAGGATGATCGTCCTGGAAAACCATATGGTAATTCATATAAAATTTTTAATAGTATTTTAAAAAAAGACCCTAATTTTATGGTGTGGTTAGGTGATAATGTATATTTACGTGTTCCAGATTTTCTTACAGAAAGAGGTCTAAATTATCGTTACAGTGAAACTAGGAGCCTTCCTGAATTACAACCTCTACTTGGAAGTGTGCATCATTATGCTATATGGGATGATCATGATTACGGACCTAATGATTCTAATTCTTCTTATGTAAATAAAAAAATCACAGAAAAATTGTTTAACGATTATTGGGGGAATTTAAATACCAATGTAGTAGGTAATGGGGGAATAACAGGACAGTTTTTATGGAATGATGTTGAGTTTTTTCTTTTAGATAATAGATATCATAGAGATCCTAACGAACTTAAGAATAAGGATAAATCTTATTTTGGAAAAAAACAAATGGATTGGTTAATTAACGCACTTGCTTCAAGTAAAGCAGCTTTTAAAATTGTAGTAACAGGAGGGCAAGTTGTAAGTGATGTAGCTTTATATGAGAACTATGCAATTTATAAGAAAGAAAGAGAAAACTTATTAAATCGTTTACATGATAATCGAATAGAAGGAGTGTTATTTTTTACTGGAGATAGACATCATACAGAAATATCTAAATTGGATAGAAAGAAAGCATATCCATTAATAGATATTACATGTTCACCTTTAACTTCGGGTACTCACAAACCTAAAAATGAGAATAATTCATATTTGGTTAAAGACAAAACGTTTTATGAACGTAATTTTGGTATTGTAAATATTAGCGGACCTAGAAAAGATAGAGTTTTTACACTAACTATTTATAATGCAGATGGTGAAAAAGCATGGGATTATTCTATTAAGTCAAAAGATTTACGTTATTCAAAATAATAGATGATAAATTGGTAATGAAACTACCCAATTCGGTTTCTTATCTTTCATTGGTCTCAGCATTAAATTTTAATCGCAGGGCGATAGCCAAAGGTTTAATTTTCCGTTTTATTTTCAACGATTATAATATTTTTTAAAAAGTCTATTAATTTTTCTCGTGTTATTTTTGGTAATGCTCGACAGCTTTAAATATATAGCAAGTAGGGCAGAAAATAGAAATATACTTTCGATTAAGTACTAAGCGAAACTTTTTATTTTAATTTATGTTTTTGGTTTAAAGCCAAATCAAAAGATTTGGCACAACTAGAAAAAGGCAGAACGTAAAAGAAAGAATCTAATACGTTTAGGAATACAATCAGTTCAAGCTTATGCTTGGAATAGAACAAATTTAGGAGGTTGGAGAACAGCTCAAAGTCCTATTTTAGGAGCTACCATAACACTAAAAAGATTAAAATTACGGGGTTATATTAGTTTAGTTAGATTACTACAATAAAAACTAAGTATCATTAATGAACTGCCGTATACGATACCTGTATGTGCGGTGGTGGGAGAGGCTCACTCTCTTCAATTATGGAGAGAGCCGTCTACTCTATTAAGTACAGTAATTATTTTTAGATTCCATTTTTAATTCAAAAACCATATTCTTTATTTTCAATAACATCTAAAAATCCAATTTTTCCGTTTTTATGAACTTCATAAAAGGATAATGTTTTTTTCTTCACTTTAGAATAAGTTCTTGGGTTTTTATCAAATAAAAATGTGAAATCTTTTTCAGTTGAAATCTTTATGACACCATCATATCTGTCAAACAAAATTTTATGACTATCAATAGGAATTTCTTCTTTCAACGTTAAGAAATACTTAAAGTGAGAAGTCTCTATTATTTCGTTTATATAAATCACACCATCTCTTATTTCTTCTTTTGGTTGTTCTTTTGGTGTAAATTCTTTTTTTTCTTTTAAATTGTAAGAATATAACCCCATTTTATCACCTTTATAAACTAAAACTTTATCAGGATATCCTTTATGAATTCCCAAATAAATATTGTTTCCATACCAATAATATTTTTGTTTTCTGTTTAAGAATGAAATACTATCTACTTCTTTCGGTAAACCTTTTAAGTAAATTAACCTATCCATATTTTCACCATAATTATAGTTCAAATCATCTTCGAGAACAATCTTATATTTAAAGTCTGATTTATCAGAATTTTCAATTCTTCTTTCATCTGTATAAACACCTGTACCACAAATAAAAGAAGGTGTCGAATAGGTTAGTTCTGAAACTTTATAACCTTCTTGGTGCATACAAAAAGCATCGGTATCCGTTAAAATTTCGTACCCTTGATTTTTAAAATATATTTTTTGAGGTTTTTGATAAATTTGTTTCTTAAAATTAGGATTATAAATTTCAACGTTATCCCCTGAATAAATAACAATCATTTGTGTTTTAAACTTAATAGAATCATAAGTCTTTTTTAGAATATCAAATTTTTGACGCTTGTTAATTAATCGATATTTTCCTTTTTTATCATTTTTTATGGAACGAAAAAAGTACTTAGCTCTGTATTTATCATCATTTGTATATTTTTCAAATTCCTGTTGGGTAATATTATTATTAGTAATGATACTTATATTGTTAAAAGTTGTACCTAATAAAACTTCTTTATCAGGAAATGACAAATGACAAAACGTTAAAAACTCCTTTCCATAACTACCCTGTTTATAAAATAGAGTTATAAATTTTTTTCGAGCAATCTTTAAAATAACCTTTGTGAAATACTTTGGTCTAAAGAACCCTTCTGATGTTTTTTCTCGTTTATAAGTTCCATTTTTTAGTTTATAGTAAAAATATACATTTTGAAGCATTGCAACATATGGGTTTACTGAAATAAAAACAGATTCTTTTTTAATACGCATATCATCATACAAATGCACTTCTTTTTGTAAATGATTTATGTTATTAATATAATCAGACTCTTTCTCAGGTTTTAATTTGTGCAAATCATAAATATCAAAATCTACTTTTAACGATTTTAGACTAACTTTTTTTGATTCCCCTTCTCTTTGAAATTTATTTCCTATTTTCTCGTATAAATAAATTTTAGAATTCTTCTTGTCGTAAGCAATTAAATCTAAATCATTTCGTGAAGTTATTTTCTGTGAAAAGACAAATAAATGTGAAAATAATAAAATAAAATATATCTTTTTCATACTATAAATTTAGAAGGAAATTACAATTTTAAGCCAATATTGAAATTATTTTCCTTTTTCAACGCATTTTAAGACAGGTCAATATATGAGGTAACCTTAAATATATGGTAAGTTGGGTATAAAATAAACAATAACCTTTCGATTAAACATTAATTACCCAATTTGCTATATAGTGTATATGTGCCTTGAATTGTAAATATAATTCAAAAATAAAGAATATCCCAAAGGGTGTAAGTAACGATTATGAGGAATTAATGTTCCTAAGTAAAGCAAGTAGCAAGGTTGTCGGAGTGATCCAAAGACTGAAGTAAGCCAAGCTATGTAAGCTGTACTGACGAATAGAAATAGGATAAGAGACTTTCAGTTTACTAGATTAATACAAAAAAACTAAGTGTTATTAACAAGCCCTTGTATACGAGACTCGTATGGTGGGAGAGGCGCAGTCTCTTTAATTATGGAGAGAGCCGTCTACTCGATTGTAGTTAGTTTTTATTTTGTTATTACTGATATATGTCCATCAATTCCTCTTTTCCCAAATAGGTCAACTGATTCTTTTTTAGTTATATAGTCGATTTTAATAATTTCATATACTTTTAATTTCAAGTTCAAATTCCCTTCTTCATAGTTTGTTAGTTTATCATTTAAAAACAGCAATGGATTTAGTCCAAGCTCTTCATTTTGGATTTTTTCATTAAGAAAATTTTCGAAGTTATATTTCTTAATTCCATTTTCAAATTCATAGAAGTTAGGTTTTTCAATATTCAGTCTTTCAGTCTTTATTAGATTCCAGAATTTATTTCCCCAATTTTCAGTATCCCATTTTAATATTTTAGAATTCAGCTCAGTTTCTATGAAACTTTTATTCTTTTTTTTGTCAAGTATTATTTTCGATAAAATATAAATGTCATAAGGAAATTCAGATTCTTGAAGTTTTGTTTTCAGAGTTTTATTATAGTTGGAAAGGTTAATTTTGTTATCTTCCAGATATCCCAAATAATTTCCTAATTCAGAACCACCTAAAGAATCAATTTGGCTGATTATAAATTCAGGTTTTAATTGGTTATTGTCATTTGTTTTATCGTTTTTACAATTTAAAAGTGACAAAAAAATTACTAATATGTAAATTGATTTCTTGATTTTCAATGTTTTTATAAAATCTTTTTTTTAGAGTTTTCAATTAGTTTTTTTAATCGTCTTTGTTTATTTCGAAGTTCATTTTCAGTTTGTTGCCAACCTAAGGATAAATACAATTGTGTTTATCCCTATTATATTGTTTATATTTTTTAGAAAAATAAAAAGGAGTAGAAGATTTAAATATTATTTCTTAACCTTTTTTTCGAACCTAAATTACAATAATATATTGTTTTCATCAATCACACATGCTACTAGTTAAAAACTAGCAGTAGCCTTTAATTTATTATACCAGGAGCATCGGGAGACTAATGCTTTTTTACAAATAATAAACTTGAAACTGTTATAATTATACAGGAAAGGAGTTGTACAATAAAATGAGGAAATCTAGCCGTATACCCGAAGCTTAAGTCAACATACAAACTCTCGATTTTAAAAACAATGATTAATGTATACCAAGTAGCAAATAAAATTAATGGTGACCATAGAATTATATTTCTTGTTAATTTCTTTACTAAGAACCTTTTTCTCAAAAAAAGAAATATAATAGATGAAAAAATCAGAGACTTTATAAAGTACCCGGGAATGGAATAAATGTAGACAGATACGGCACTTTTATATCCAAATTTTAGAGTTTTTAAAAATCCAAAAATTAGAATTGCATTAGTGATAGTACCTAAAAAAACCGCAGATAAATAAAGCTTTAATATTTTACTCATATTTAGAATTATGGGAATTGTTGCTAACGTTAGACTGTCTTAAAACCCTTTCTGAAAAATTCAGTATTTGGATACCTCTCTTTGGAAAAAATCATATATTCAATTCTTAGAGATCTATTTTAGGTTTTTAGACAAGTTGACGTTAAATATATGGCAAGTTGGGCAGAAAATAAGCGATTATTTTCGAAACTAAATTACAATAACATATTGTTTTCATCAATTACATACGCTACTAGTTAAAACTAGCAGTAGCCTTTAGTTTATTATACTAGGAGCATAAGAGGAAGTAATGCTCCTAAGTAAAGCAAGTGGCGCACTCTCTTCAGTTATAGAGAGGGTTATCTACTCGATTACCACATGTGTTTTCAATATCTTAAATCATAGAAATCAATATTTAATTTTTTAATCTGATTAATTATATTTTCTATCCTATCGTAATTTATAAATTCTATTGAAAATTTATAATCTCTATGATAGTTCATATGTATAATTAAAAATGTAGTCTTATTTCTACCTACTACGATAGTTTTAAGTTTTAAACTTTCAATTTGATTGAGGGATATTTTAGTAATTAGATGTTTAAAAACTAAATTTTTAATATAAATACCTTTATCACAACTCTCAATATAATAACTTTGTCTATGAAAGATAACTAAAGTCATTAGTCCAAAAAAACTTATAATTAGCATTAGTCCATTAACGTATATATCAAAATAAATGAGAATTATATTTGTGATAAAAGAGATCATAAAAAAATAAAGAAAGTAAGGTGTCAATTTAACAAAAGTAGAAATGGTCGTGGTTTTATTAGTTATTTTGTTACAATAGAAATCAATATTAAATTTAAAATCAAATGAATTATTTTTTCTTATAATTTTATTTTCTAGTACCCAGCGTATTTTCCATAAGTTTTTATAAAAAGAGTCTTCAAGTATTATTTTTTTTCCGTCTGTAAAAGTGATTGTTAGACATTCTTCTTTCATAGGAAAGAATAAAAACTTATATTCTTTTATAGAGGTCAGTAGTTAGTTACTTATTAATTCTGTTTGATAAATTTTATTTTTTAGTACCATTTTCGTAATCAATTTATTGAATATTGTAGCCTTACTTTGGGATCGGTTTATTCTAAAACAGAATTCGTTAAAATAT